>NZ_JBHWGD010000142.1:0-11672 GCF_042733235.1 Kitasatospora sp. NPDC059722 | reverse complement strand
GGGGGCCCGGCCCCCCGTGGTGCCCGGGCCCCCGGCCGGGGCGCTTACTGTATGGGCCAGCTGGGACGCCCCGGCCACCTGTCCGGCGGCCGGGCCGTCCCGCGGGGAGAGGAGCCTGCCATGTCCGGTCTGGTCAGGAAGAACTTCGACGATCCCGAGGAGATCCGCCCCTTCGAGGAGGGCTCGGGCGAGCTGCGGCTGGTCAACCTGGACGCCGGCCCGGTGGGCCGGGCCGTGTTCCAGCCCGGCTGGCAGTGGTCCAAGCACGTGAAGCCGATCGCCAAGACCGACAGCTGCCAGGCCGCCCACCTCGGCTACGTGGTGTCCGGCCGCATGCGGATCGTCATGGACGACGGCGAACAGGCCGACTTCGGCCCCGGCGACTTCATGATCTGCCCGCCCGGCCACGACGCCTGGATCCTGGGCGAGGACCCCTGCGTGATCGTCGACTGGCAGGGCTTCGCCGACTACGCCAAGCGCTGACCCACCCGGGCTCGCTCGGCGCACGCCTCAGCACACGCCTCAACGCACGCCTCAGCGCACGGCCGGTACGTGCAGCGGGGACCCGTCCGGCGCCGTGCCGTCGGACGAGGCCAGCAGCCGGCCCTGGGCGTCGTAGACCCCGATCGGGTCGGTCGGCACCCGCGGCGCCCCCGGCAGCTTCCGCGGGATCGAGCTGGGACCGGTGAAGTAGAAGGCCGTCCAGCCCTCCATGCCCGGAGTGACGACCAGGGTCGCGGGGACGGGCACGCCTGCCACGAACTTGACGATCTTCGCCGGAGCCGGCCCCAGGTACATGCAGGGCTCGACGTCGCGCTGGAGCGTGGAGCTCATCTGGCAGTAGACGACCGGCCCGTCGTGCGAGAGGTTGTCGCCCGTGGCGTCCCGGCAGACCGGCGCAGCGACGAACTTCCCGTCCGCGTCGGCCAGTTCGTCACAGCGCTCGGTCCTGGTCACCGAGATCCGGAAGTCGGTGGCGACCTGCACCGGCTCCCCCGGGGCGACCTGCTTCACCACCGGGGACGGCAGCTCCACCGGGCCCGCCGCGGCCGTCGGGCCCGGGGTGGCCGGTGCGAGCGTCGGCCCGCCGGCCGACGGGGTCGCCACCGCCGCGCCCGCGGGGCCGGCCGGCCCGGTGTTCCCCGCCGTGACCGCCGCCGTCCCGCAGACGAGGGCCACCGCCAGGACGGCCGCCCCGGTCCCCGCCCTGCGCCTGGCGCGGCGGCGGAGCGCGGCGGCGATGACCGGTGCCGGGTCCGGCCCGGCCGCGTCCGGGTCCTCGTTCCTGAGCAGCTCTCCGAGTCTGTCCTCGAAGCTCATACCGTCACCTCGATGTGCGTCGGGAGGCCCGCCGGTCCGCCGGAGCGGTCGGCGAGTTCGGGCAGTGCGCGCAGCTTCGACAGCGCCCGGTGCAGCGTGCTCTTCACCGTGCCCCGGGCGATGCCCAGTTCGGCCGCGATCGCGCCCTCGGTGAGGTCCCCGTAGTACCGGAGCACGACGACCGCCCGCTCCCTGCGGGTGAGCGTGCCCAGGGCCCGGTTCAGCAGCTCCCGCTGGGCCTGCCGTTCGGCGAGGTCCTCGGCCAGCGGCCGGTCCGGGGTGCGGTCGGTGGGCAGCTCGCGGTTGCGCAGCCGACGCCACCAGTCGCGGTGCTGGTTGACGACGATCCGGCGGACGTACGCGGTGGGGTCGTCGCCGGTGATCCGGTGCCAGTGCAGGTAGGCGCGTTCCAGCGCCGACTGCACGATGTCGTGGGCCCGGTGGGGGTCGCCGGTCAGCAGCTCGGCCAGCCTCAGCAGCTGGCGGCCGTTGCCGGCGACGAACGCGCTGAACTCGGCGTCCTGTCGCTGTCTCTGCTCGCGTTTCACACCCGTCTGACTCCTCGGGCGGACCGCGAGGTTCGGTCCGCCCGGGGAGGAATTCCGGGACGGGTGTGCCCGGGTGGCGCGGATCAGACCGCGCTGCCGGCCTTCCAGTCGGCCCAGGCCATGTTCCAGCCGTTGAGGCCGTTGTCCGGGGCGACCGTCTTGTCGCCGGAGTTCGCGACCTCGACGACGTCGCCGATCATCGAGGACTTGTAGAACTTGTAGCCGTCCGTGCCGCCGTCGGCCGCGCCCTTGGCGTCCTGGAGGCCGACGCAGCCGTGGCTGGTGTTCTGGCCGCCGAAGATCGACGACGGGGACCAGTAGTTGCCGTGGATGAAGGTGCCGGAGGTGGTGAGGCGCTGGGCGTGCGGCACGTCGGCGATGTCGTACTCGCTGCCGAGGTTGACGGTCTGCGAGTTCATCCGGGTCTGCGTGTACTGCTCCGAGATGACCATCTTGCCGCCCCACGTCGTGTGGTCGGGCGCACCGCCGGAGATCTTGTAGACGGCGCTGACCTGGCCGTCCGTGGTGACGGTGAGCTTCTTGGTGGAGAGGTCGGCGACGCTCGTCTGCGCGCGGCCGATGGTGAAGCTCACGTCCTTGGACTGGGTGCCGTACACGCCCTTGGCGCCCTGGACGTCCTTGAGCCGCAGCTGGACGGTCACCTTGGTGCCCTTGGCCCAGTACTCCTGCGGACGGAAGTCGAGGCGGGTGCTGGAGAACCAGTGGCCGACGATCTCGACGCCAGGCGCGGCGACCACGGTGATCGCCTGCTGGACGGCCTTCTTGTCGGTGACCGGCTTGCTGAAGTTGATCGAGACGGGCATGCCGACGCCGACGACCGAGCCGTCCTCGGGGGTGAAGTACCCCACGAAGGTGTTCGCCGGGGTGGCGGTGGTGAAGACGGCGTTGGCGTCCGCCTCCAGCTTGTCCTTGTCGGTGGCGGTGGCGGCGACGGTGTACTTGGTCCCGCTGACCGGCGCGGTGGCGGAGGTCCAGCCGGTGCCGTCGGAGGCGAGCTGGCCGGCCAGCTCCTTGCCGGTGGAGTCGGTGACCTTGACGGTGCCGAGGGTGCCGTTGGCGACGGTGACCTTGACCGGGTCGCTGAAGCTGGCCGCGGTGGTGCCGTCGGCCGGGCTGACGGTGATCACGGCGGTCGAGGTCTTCGGCGCGCCGCTCCCGCCGGAACCCGGGGTGCCGCCCCCGGAGCCGCCGGCACCGCCGGAACCGCCCGCGTCGGCGCTCTTGGTGTCGTTGCAGGCCGCGAGCAGGAGGACGGGTGCCCCGATGAGGCCCGCGAGTACACCGCGCCGGCTCCAGTTGCCCCCGGCCGACCGGCCCTGACCGTCGCGTGCCGTCACGTCGCGTTCTCCCTGCTGATCATCCCGGGCATTACGGATACAGAAACGCAATATGCCCGTTCACGGTTCCACCACCGAAGGGTAAGCGATCCTATGAGATGACCCAGCCGGCCTCCGTGCGGAGCCAAAACGCCCGGCCCCCGCGTGCGCGGGCCGGGCGTTTCCGCAGCCGTGGTCCTCGACGACTACTCGGCGGACTCCTCCACCGCGTACTCGTCCCACTCCTCGTTGTCCGGGTCGAACTCGGTCTGGGCCGACTCCCAGGTCGCCGAGGCGAGCTCGACGCCCGGCACGTCGCCGAGCAGCGCCACCGGGTCGATGAAGTGGGCGAGCGAGCCCGACGGGTCCACCTCGATGGCCTCGACGGACTGCGCGCGCTCCTCGTCGTCGAGGTAGTCGTCGCCGGCCACCTGCTCCAGGGCCGCCGCCTTGAGGGCGCCCTCGTCGGTGATCTCCGCGATCAGTTCGATCTTGAGCCGGACGTAGCGCGGTGCGTCCTGGCCGGTCGTTTCAGTGCTGGTCATGCGTGCGAGCGTACGGGAAGGGCCGGTCCCTCGGAGAAGGACCGGCCCCGACCGCACTCCGCCTGGGCTCCCCCACCCGGGAGCCACGGAGTCGCGCCGACCGGCGCGGTGGCGGCTGCGGGAGCCGCCGCTCACCCTGTCGACCGGCCGGAGCCGGACAGGGGCGGGACGACGGCGCCTCCCGCAGCGGTGCCCCTCCCTCCGCGAAGCGGTCGGGGAGAGCGGACACGGCCGGCCGAGTCAGGGCCGCCCGACGTGTCCGGAGCCGACCGCGACCACCGGGGAGCCGCTCCCGGACGGTCACTGTCGCCTCGCTCGGCTTGTTGCCGTTGACACAACCATGCCGGAGCGTTGTTAACCGCGTGATGCGGGGAGGTGACGCCGGTGTACCACTTCGCCCGTGGACGAATCCTGCACATCCGTCCAGCGGGCGCGGCCCGGTGACCGCGCGTCAGCGCGCCACCGGTGCCCGGGCGCGCCGGAGCGTCAGTGCGCGGCGCGACCGGTCAGGAAGCCGAGCAGGTCCTGCCGGGTGACGATGCCCTGCGGCTTGCCCTCGACCAGCACCACCGCGGCGTCGGCCTTCTCCAGGACGGTCATCAGGTTGGTGACCGTCTCGCCCGAACCGACTACCGGCAGCGGCTTGGACATCACCTTGTCCAGCGCGTCGGTGAGCTCGATCTCCTTCGCGAAGATGCCCTCCAGCAGCAGCTTCTCCACGACCGAGCCGATCACCTCGCCGGCCATGATGTCCGGGTGGCCGGCGCCAGGGGAGACCACCGGCATCTGCGAGACGCCGTACTCGCGCAGCACCCGGACCGCCTCGGCGACCGTCTCGTTCGGGTGCATGTGGACGAACTGCGGGACGCCGCCCTGCTCGATGCTCTCCTTGCGGGCCAGCACCTCGCCGATGTGGGCCTCGTCGGTGGCCGAGGGCAGGAAGCCGTAGTCGGCCATCCAGTCGTCGTTGAAGATCTTCGACAGGTAGCCGCGGCCGCCGTCCGGCAGCAGCACCACGACGACGTCGTCCGGCCCGAGCTTCTTGGCGACCTCCAGTGCGGCGACCACGGCCATGCCGCAGGAGCCGCCGACCAGCAGGCCCTCCTCCTTGGCGAGGCGGCGGGTCATCTGGAAGGAGTCCTTGTCGGACACGGCGACGATCTCGTCCGCGACGCTGCGGTCGTAGGCGGTGGGCCAGAAGTCCTCACCGACGCCCTCGACCAGGTACGGCCGGCCGGTGCCGCCCGAGTAGACCGAGCCCTCCGGGTCGGCGCCGACCACCTTGACCTTGCCGCCGGACACCTCCTTCAGGTAGTTGCCGGTGCCGGAGATGGTGCCGCCGGTGCCGACGCCCGCGACGAAGTGGGTGATCTTCCCGTCGGTCTGCTCCCACAGCTCCGGGCCGGTGGAGTGGTAGTGCGAGGCCGGGTTGTCCGGGTTGGAGTACTGGTCCGGCTTCCAGGCGTTCGGGGTCTCGCGGACCAGGCGGTCGGAGACGTTGTAGTAGGAGTCCGGGTGCTCCGGGGCGACGGCGGTCGGACAGACGACCACCTCGGCGCCGTAGGCGCGCAGGGTGTTGATCTTGTCCGTGGACACCTTGTCGGGGCAGACGAAGATGCACTTGTAGCCCTTCTGCTGGGCCACGATCGCCAGACCGACACCGGTGTTGCCGGAGGTCGGCTCGACGATCGTGCCGCCCGGCTTGAGGGCGCCCGAGGCCTCGGCGGCCTCGATCATGCGCATCGCGATGCGGTCCTTGACCGAGCCGCCGGGGTTGAAGTACTCGACCTTCGCCAGCACCGTCGCGCTGATGCCCTCGGTGACCTTGTTCAGCTTGACCAGCGGCGTGTTGCCGACCAGGTCGATGATCGAGTTGTGGTACCGCACGGGGGTCCTCCCGGTCTATGGGCATGCGAGTGCTTTCGGTAGGGCAAAGCCTAGGCCGTGCCAGGCGCACCGGCCCTCCCCTCGTGCACACCGCCCCCAATGGCCCACCTCCCCTCCCGCCGCCGGCGGCCGCCGCGCCCCCACCGATCGGCCCACGCCGCCGGTAGCCGCACCCCCCAACCGGGTAAGAACGCCGTGCAGACATTTCGTGGCCCCTGGAGGGGGCGGCACGAGGACGCGAAGGGGGCACCGGATGCCAGGGGCACAGGTTTCTCGGGCCCGGGTGGCCCGTCGGATCGCCACCGCCGCGGCGTACGGCGGCGGCGGCCTCGGTCTGCTCGGGGTCGGCCTGGTGGGGCTGCTGCTGACCGAGGGCAGGCTCGCCATCCAGGCCATCGGCATCCTCGAAGGCGACCCGCCGAAGGCCGACGGCGTCTACGGCGAGGCCTTCGCGGACGCCGCCACCGGACCGCAGCCGCCGCTCGTGCTCGCCGTCTTCGGCGACTCCACCGGCGCCGGCCTCGGCGTGCTGCGCTCCCGCGACACCCCGGGGGCGCTGCTCGCGGCCGGTCTCGCCTCGGTCGCCGAGCGCCCGGTCCGGCTGGTGAACGCGGCCCGATCCGGCGGCCGGTCCGCCGATCTCTCGGGCCAGCTGGAGCAGGCGCTGCCGCACCGCCCCGACGTCGCCGTGATCATGGTCGGCGCGAACGACGTGACCCGCCACAGCCCGGCCCAGCTCGCCGTCCGCCAGCTCGGCGAGGCCGTCGCGGCGCTGCGGGCGAACGGCTGCGAGGTGGTGGTCGGCACCTGCCCCGACCTCGGGACGATCAAGCCGGTGCGCCCGCCGCTGCGCTGGGTGGCCCGCCGGCTGAGCCGGCAGCTGGCCGCGGCCCAGACCATCGCCGTGGTGGAGGCGGGCGGCCGGACGGTGTCGCTGGGCTCGCTGCTGGGGCCGGAGTTCGCCGCGCGGCCCGAGATGTTCGCGGCCGACCGCTACCACCCGTCCGCCCAGGGCTACGCGACGGCCGCGATGGCCGTCCTGCCGTCGGTCTGCGCCACGCTGGGCCTGTGGCCGGACGAGGAGCACCCGGCCGGTCCGGGGCGGGCCGAGACGGTGCTGCCGGTGGCGATGGCCGCGGCGGCCGCGGCGGGCCGGGCGGGCACCGAGGTGGCGGCGGTGGAGGCCGAGGGCGCGACCCGCCGGTGGGCGCTGCTGCGCAACCGCCTGCGGGGCGGCCTGCCGGGCGCGTGGGCGGTCGGCGCACCGGGCGCCGGGCTGCCCGGGGAGCCTCCCGCCGCTCCCGGGGACACGTCGGCCAGCTCACACGCCGGTGCTGGTGACGCCTGACCTACCAGGCGGTAACTTTCCTCCCGGACGCCAGTCCGCCGTCAAGCCAGCGAGGAGCCCGTCATGCCCGAAGCCGTCATCGTCAGCGCCACCCGTTCGCCGATCGGCCGGGCGTTCAAGGGCTCGCTCAAGGACGTCCGCCCGGACGACCTGACCGCCCACGTCATCCAGGCCGCGCTGGCCAAGGTGCCGCAGCTGGACCCGCGCGACATCGACGACCTGATGCTCGGCTGCGGCCTGCCCGGCGGCGAGCAGGGCCACAACCTGGCCCGCATCGTGGCCGTCCAGATGGGCATGGACTACCTGCCCGGCGCGACGATCACCCGCTACTGCTCGTCCTCGCTGCAGACCACCCGCATGGCGCTGCACGCGATCAAGGCCGGCGAGGGCGACGTCTTCATCTCGGCGGGCGTCGAGACCGTCTCGCGCAGCGTCAAGGGCACCTCGGACGGCATGCCCGGCACCATGAACCCGCTCTTCGACGAGGCCCAGGCCCGCACCGCCAAGCGCGCCGAGGAGGGTGGCGGCGAGTGGCACGACCCGCGCGAGGACGGTCTGCTGCCGGACGCCTACATCGCGATGGGCCAGACCGCCGAGAACCTGGCCGCGCTCAAGGGCATCACCCGCGCCGAGCAGGACGAGTTCGGCGTGCGCTCGCAGAACCTCGCCGAGGCCGCGATCAAGGCGGGCTTCTGGGAGCGCGAGATCACCCCGGTGACGCTCCCGGACGGCACCGTGGTCAGCACGGACGACGGCCCGCGCGCCGGCGTCACGCTGGAGGGCGTGTCCGGCCTGAAGCCGGTGTTCCGCCCCGACGGCACAGTGACCGCCGGTAACTGCTGCCCGCTGAACGACGGCGCCGCCGCGCTGGTGATCATGTCCGACACCAAGGCCCGCGAACTCGGCATCACCCCGCTCGCCCGCGTCGTCTCCACCGGCGTCAGCGCCCTCTCCCCCGAGATCATGGGCTACGGCCCGGTCGAGGCCTCCAAGCAGGCGCTGCAGCGGGCCGGCCTGAGCATCGGCGACATCGACCTGGTCGAGATCAACGAGGCCTTCGCCGCCCAGGTCATCCCGTCCTACCGGGACCTCGGCATCGACCTGGACCGCCTGAACGTCAACGGCGGCGGGATCGCGGTCGGCCACCCCTTCGGCATGACCGGCGCCCGGATCACCACCACGCTGATCAACTCCCTGCAGTGGCACGACAAGCAGTTCGGCCTGGAGACCATGTGCGTCGGCGGCGGCCAGGGCATGGCGATGGTCATCGAGCGCCTCAGCTGACCCCCGCCGACCTCCAACTGCCGTCCGCCGCACCCCCGGAAGGGTCTGGACCACCCATTTGGAGTGACGCACAGTAATTGAGGGCCGGATCACACCGCGAGGTCGATCCGGCCCTCTTCCGGTTCGTTTCCGACCCGGAGATCGACACTGCGGAGCGGATCAACTCCGCAGCGTAGAACGGTACTACTTAACAATTTGGGGACAAGGGCGAAAGTCCGGGACGAATTAGACATTCGCCACTGCGGTCACACCCCCACATGCGGCAGTGTGGAGAGGTAACCCCGTTCCGCTCCTCGCTAGGAGTACGTTCCGTGAGCGCCGTCTACACCATCCTGCTGCTGATCCTGATCACCGTGTCGGCCGCCGTGCTGATCCACCTGCGCGGGCTCTCCCGCCGGCTGGACGCACAGGCCGCGGCCCAGGCCGCGCCGGCCGCGGTCGACGAGGCCGCGATACGCCGGGCCGTGACCGAGGCGCTCGCCGCCGACCGCGAGCGGGAGATCACCGAGGCCCGGGCGTTCTGGGCCGAGCAGGAGGCCCGCGCGGCCGAGGACGCGCCACTGTTCGACTCGCCCTTCACCGGCGCCTTCTCCGGCACCGACGAGTGGCCGCTCTTCTTCCCCCGCCCCACCGGCCCACAGGACGCCGCCGACAACGCCGGGACGATGGACCCGGAGTTCGGCGAGGCGCTGCGCTCCGCGCTGGAGGACCTGATCACCGAGGGCGGCACCGCCCCGGCCGAGCCCGGCACCGACGGCGGCGCGCCGCTGCGCCCCGGGCACCCGGCCGGCGCCGAGGCCTCCGGTGACGCCCGCGCCCGCCGCGAGGCCGACCTGATCGCCACCGGCCTGGAGGCCGGACTGCTGGACGCCGAACCGGCCGTCGAGGACGCCCCGGTCGCCGCGCCGGACCCCCGCCGCCACCCCTCGCACCCCGACTTCGTGCCCAGCCAGGCGCCGTCCCGCGAGTGGACCGACACCCGGCTGGCCACCCTCGCCGACGAGGGCGTCGCCCTGATCGACGTGCGCCCGGGCCCGCTGGGCACGCTGGACGTGTACGCCTTCGCCGACGGCACCACGCTGTGCGTGGCCCCGGGCGACCGGGAGGCCGCCTACCGGCTGATCGACGCGGTCCGGGCCGGCGAGCACGTCCGGCTGCTGGGGGGCTCGCGCTTCTCCGGCTCGTACTCGCTGACGTTCTCCACCGACGAGGAGGCCGTCTACGTCCTCGCCGACCGGGTGGTCGCCAGCATCTGACACCCGCTCACCGCGCGTCGAAGCACGTCGCCGAAGGCCGCCCGGGTCAGCGGGGTTACCGACCCGGGCGGCCTTCGGCGTTCGCGCGCGCCCGGGAGGCGCCTACGCGCAGAGCGCCGCCGTCTCGCCGACCGCCTCAACCGCCCCGGCCAGCACCTCGGACACCCGCGCGGGGCCGCCGAGTTGCCGCGGCAGCGCCACCTCGGCGTCCTCCGGCAGGGCCGCGAGCGCGAGCGCCAGGTCGTGCCCGGCGACGGCCAGCTGGTCCCCCACCGCGAACGGGCCCGCGTCCGGGAAGTCCCGCTCCGGCCCGCCCTCCGTGGCACCGCCCAGCGCCGCCAGCCGGCGCGCCAGCGCCAGCACGGCCGCCGCCCGCGACGCGTGTCCGGGCACGGCGCCCAGCAGCTTGCTCTGCGGCAGCGAGCGGAAACGATCCGCCAGGGAGTCGACGGCTTCGACCAGGGGCTGTACGTCATGCATACCGAGAAGCCTAGGGCGAAAGACAGGCCCTACGGGCCCCGAACGCCGCCGGGCCCCGGAGCGGTGTGCTCCGGGGCCCGGCGGCAGTGGGTGGCGGGATCCCCCGCCGGGGTCGTCGATCAGTCGTCGCCGCGCAGGATGGCGATCAGGCGCAGCATCTCGACGTAGATCCAGACCAGCGAGAGGGTGAGCCCGAAGGCGGCCCGCCAGGCCTCCTTCTGCGGAGCGCCCTGCGCGATGGCCTCCTCGATGGCCGCGAAGTCCAGCGAGAGGAAGAAGGCGCCGAGGCCGATGCCGATCAGGCCGACCACGATGCCCAGCGGGCCGGAGCGCAGGCCGAGGTCGGCGCCGAAGGCCAGCGCGATCACGTTGACCAGCATGAGCAGCACGAAGCCCATGGCGATCGCGATGCCGATCCGGGTGTACTTCGGGGTGACCCGGATCCTCCCGCTCTTGTAGGCGAACAGCATCGCCGCGAAGACCGCCGCCGTGCCCAGCACCGCCTGGATCGCGATGCCCGGCAACTTGACGTCGAGGGCGTGCGTGACGGCGCCGAGCGCGAAGCCCTCCAGGGCCGCGTACAGCAGGATCAGCGGCGGGCTGACGCTCCGCTTGAAGGAGACGACCAGGCCGACGACCATGGCCACCAGGCTGGCGCCGATCGCGACGCCGAAGTTCTCGAACGGCAGCGCGAACCAGGCCACCGCGCCGGCGGCGACCAGGGTCAGCAGCGTCATGGCGGTGCGCGCGACCACGTCGTCGAGCGTCATCCGCCCGGTGGCCAGCGGGCCGGCGGACGGGCCGTTGTACATCGCGTACAGCTGCTCGTCGCTCAGCGGGGCCTGGCCCGGCTGCTGCTGGGCGTAGGGGCCGCTCGCGTAGGGGTTGTTGCCGTACGGACCCCCGGCCTGCGCGGTGGGCCCGAACCCCGCGTAGCCGGACTCGCGGGTGAAGGAACCCTCCCGCGAGAAGACCGGGTTGCTGCTTCTCATTGCTCATTCCCTCCGTGGCGGCACTGCACCGCCCCGGACCCAGGGTAATGGCTTGGCAAAAATATCGGGATACGCCGCGAGGATGATCCATCGGGAGGACGCTCGGCGGGGACGCCGGCGGCGCCCCCGCGCGTCGAGCGGTGCCCGGAGCCGGACTCGAACCGGCACGGCCTCGCGGCCAAGCAGTTTTAAGCTGCCCGTGTCTGCGTTCCACCATCCGGGCGTCCTGCGAACCACCCCTGAGCCTAGTCGCCTGGCTCACCCTTTCGCATGTTCCCAGCCCGGGAAGTTGTCATGTTTCCTTGCCATCTGACGAACAGTTCGAGATCCGGCCACGGAGCACACCGGTTCAGGCCACCACCCCGCCCTCAGGGTCGGTGTCATACCGCAGGAGGAGGGCGTCGGACACCCGTACGCCCAGGGGCGGTCGGGCCAACCGTCCGGCGGAGCGACGATAGACCATGATCACGCGGCGGAGCATGGAGGTACGAATCCGCTACCCGCAAGGAGCACCCCGTGACCTCGTCGACCGCAACCGCCGTCCGCACCGGCCGGGCGGCCGCCCGCGCCACCGGCCTGAACAAGGTCTACGGGGAGGGCGAGACCCGCGTCGTCGCCCTGGACAACGTCACCGTCGACTTCCCGCAGGGCGAGTTCACCGCCATCATGGGCCCC
>NZ_JBHWGD010000141.1:2025-11869 GCF_042733235.1 Kitasatospora sp. NPDC059722 | reverse complement strand
GTGCCACGGCCCTCGGGCGGGGGGAGTGCGGGGATCAGTCGTTGCCGGACTCGATGGCCGCCTGGTCGAGCGCGGTGGCCTCGGCCGCGACCGCCCCGGCGTCCTGGCTGGCCGCCGCGATCGGCGCCGCGCCGCCCGGGGCGAGCTCGCCGATCAGGCCGCTCCAGGGGGCGAGCTGACCGTGCGTGGCGTACTGCTCCAGCTTGCTGCGCGAGTCGGCGATGTCGAGGTTGCGCATGGTCAGCTGGCCGATGCGGTCGTCCGGGACGAACGCGGCGTCCACGCTGCGCTCCATCGACAGCTTCTCGGGGTGGTAGCTGAAGTTCGGGCCCTGGGTGTCGAGCACCGAGTAGTCCTGGCCGCGGCGCAGGCGCAGGGTCACGCTGCCGGTGACGGCCTGGCCGACCCACTTCTGCAGGCTGTCGCGCAGCATGAGCGCCTGCGGGTCGAACCAGCGGCCCTCGTACAGCAGCCGGCCGAGGCGGCGGCCCTGGGTGTGGTAGGTGGCGAGGGTGTCCTCGTTGTGGATGGCGTTGAGCAGCCGCTCGTAGGCGGTGTGCAGCAGGGCCATGCCGGGCGCCTCGTAGATGCCGCGGCTCTTGGCCTCGATGATGCGGTTCTCGATCTGGTCGGACATGCCGAGACCGTGCCGGCCGCCGATGCGGTTGGCCTCGTGCACCAGCTCGACGTCGTCGGCGAACACCCGCCCGTTGATCCGCACCGGGCGGCCGAACTCGAACTCGACGGTGACGTCCTCGGCCGGGATGTCGACGGACTGGTCCCAGAACGGCACGCCCATGATCGGGGCGACGATCTCGATCGAGGCGTCCAGGTACTCCAGGCGCTTGGCCTCGTGGGTGGCGCCCCAGATGTTGGCGTCGGTGGAGTAGGCCTTCTCGGCGGAGTCGCGGTAGGGCAGGTCGCGCTCGGCGAGCCACTCGGACATCTCCTTGCGGCCGCCCAGCTCGGAGACGAACCGCTGGTCCAGCCACGGCTTGTAGATCCGCAGGCTGGGGTTGGCGAGCAGGCCGTAGCGGTAGAACCGCTCGATGTCGTTGCCCTTGTAGGTGGAGCCGTCGCCCCAGATCGAGACCTCGTCCTCCTGCATGGCGCGGACCAGCAGGGTGCCCGTCACGGCGCGGCCGAGCGGGGTGGTGTTGAAGTACGTCTGCCCGGCGGAGCGGATGTGGAAGGCGCCGCACGCGAGCGCGGCCAGGCCCTCCTCGACCAGCGCGGCCCGGCAGTCCACGAGGCGGGCCTGCTCGGCGCCGTAGGCGCGGCCGCGCGCGGGCACGTCGGAGAGGTTCGGCTCGTCGTACTGGCCGATGTCCGCCGTGTACGCGTAGGGGACGGCGCCGTGCTCGCGCATCCACGCGACCGCGACGGAGGTGTCCAACCCACCGGAGAATGCGATGCCGATCCGTTCACCGACCGGCAGCTTGCTCAAGACCTTCGACATGCGTGCACCCCTGGACCCGCGGCGCGCGGGCCTTCGAACTAGCGACGTGTGGGACGTTTCGGCACTGGTGTCCGACACCGTCACCCTGGCATAGGTTTGCAGAGTAGCGCAAGACAATACGAAAGTGGCGGCCGGGTCCGCCCGGCGGACCGGTGCCGTCGGGCGGGGCCGCGGTGGTGGTCGCCGGGGTCAGGACTTGCGGCCGACGCCCGCGTACATCCAGCGGGTGGTGTTCGCGGTGGAGCCGTCCGGGCGCCAGAGCGGGACGAAGTCGACGCCGGGCTCCAGCAACTCCCAGCCGTCGAAGAAGGCCTCGACCTTGGCCCGGCCGCGCCCGTTGATCTGGGACGTCGCGTTCTGCCAGGTCTTGCCGACCTCCTCGGCCCGCTGCGGGTTGCCCTCGGCGGTGCTGTGCGACACCAGCAGGTGGCTGCCCGGGGCGACTCTCTCGCGCACAGCCCGGACGGCGGACGCGGCCTGGGCGTCGTCGACGAAGTGCAGGACGGCGAGCATGAGCACGGCGACGGGCTGCGACAGGTCGATCAGGGAGCGCAGTTCGGAGCGGTCCAGCAGTTCCTCGATGTCCCGGAGGTCGCCGGTCAGGACGGTGGTGCTGCGGTTGTCCGCGAGCAGGGCCCGGCCGTGGGCGAGGACGATGGGGTCGTTGTCGATGTACACGACGCGCGCGTCCGGGGCGAGTTCCTGGGCGACCTCGTGGACGTTGCCGCGGGCGGGCAGGCCGGAGCCGATGTCGATGAACTGCCGGACGCCGGCCTCGACGCAGAGCCGCACGGCGCGGCGCAGGAAGGCGCGGTTCTCGCGGGCCGCCTGCGGGATGTCGGGCGCGGCGGCGATGGCGTGCTCGGCCGCGGCCCGGTCCGAGGGGAAGTTGTCCTTGCCGCCGAGCCAGTAGTCGTAGATCCGCGCCGGGTGCGGGCGGTCCGTCCGGAGATCGGTCGGGACGTCCGTCCCACTGGTGCCGTCGGTGTTGAACATCCGGTCCCCTCCACTGTGCTGAGCGGCTGTCATCCGGCGGGGCGGTGCAGCCAATCGAACGTCCGCGCATGATAGCGGCCGAGCTGCGGCGGGAGGTGAACCGCGGGTGCCCGTCGACTACCCGGCGGCCGCGCGGTGGAGGCGCCTGGGGGCGGCTCCGGCGGGTGCCCGGACGGCGCGCTTGCGCAGCCAGGGCCGGCGGGAGGCCAGCACGCCGAGGGCGAGGGCGATGAGGTGGCCCGCGTCGGCGAGTTCCTGGTCCACGGCCCAGGCCGCGGCGAGGGCGACGGCGAGCGCCGGAAGGCCGTACCGGCGCAGGGGTTTGGGGCCGAGGGCGAGCAGACAGGAGCCGGTGGCGACGAGGCCGTAGCTGATCCCGACGTCACGGGCGCGGGAGAGCGCGCCCGGGATGCCGGTGGTGATCATGACCCACATCGCGCCCTCGGTGAGCAGCGTGGCGCCGAGGTGCCCGAAGGCGAAGACGGCGCCCGCCCGGAGCGCGCCCCACCGCCACTCGGCGAGGCCGAGCACGGCGGCGACGGCGGCGATCCCGGCCCAGGCGGGGACGCCGTCGACCACGAGGCCGCTGGTGAAGAGGGTCCACCACTTGCCGACCTCCATGTGGTGGACGTTGCTGCTGTTGTGCCGGACGAAGCGGGCCCGGCCGGCGTGGCTCTGGCTCGCGAGCCAGGCGGCGGTCGCGGTCAGCAGCAGGACGTAGACGGTGGTCAGGCGCAGCCGCGCCAGCACGCGCAGCACCTTGTCGCCGCGGTCTTCCATCGTGCCTTCCGCCTTCGTCGTCCGACCGAAGCCCCGTGTCGGGCCCCTGCCGGTGTCCGGCAGTACGTTGGCAGCCTATCGGCGTGCGGAGGGTGCTCCGTCCCGTGCGGGCGGGCTCAGGTCGCGAGGCCGGGGAGCACCTCGGCGTGCGGGAGGCGGGCCAGGACGGGGCCCGGCAGGATCAGCTTGCCCCGGCGTCGGCCGCTGCCGATGAGCACGTGCGGGGCCTTGGCCACGGCAGCGTCGATCAGCAGGGGCCAGTGGGCGGGCAGTCCGACGGGGGTGATGCCGCCGTACTCCATGCCCGTCTCGGCGACGGCGGTGTCCATCGGCGCGAACGACGCCTTGCGCGCCCCCAAGTGCCTCCGCACCACCTGGTTGACGTCGAGCCGGGTGGTCGCGAGGACGACGGCGGCGGCCAGCGTGACCTCACCGCCGCGCTTGGCGGCGACCACCACGCAGTTCGCCGAGTATTCGAGCGGTGTCCCGTAGGTCTCGCAGAAGACGGCGGTGTCCGCCTTGTCGGGGTCGGTGTCCACGTACAGCACCGAGCGCGCCGCCTCCTGGCCGTCTTCGTGGGCGTCCCAGTTCTTCAGCGCGTCCGCGACGGGCTCGGCGAGTTCGTCGTGGACGTCCAGCGCCGCGCGGACGACGGGGAACCTGCCGAAGGGCGGGACGATCTGCTCGCTCATGGCCCGACCCTACCGAACCGCCGTCCGCGGGAGCGCGATCCGCTTCCGGGGACGGCAGTCCGGCGGTCGTGTCGGTTCCAGGGGTTCGCGGGGGTGATTCGTGGGGGTGATTCGTGGGGGTGAATCGCGGGGTGGTGATCAGGTGTCGGTGCGCTGGGCGACGCAGAGGATGTTGCCCTCGCTGTCCTTGAACCAGGCGGCGCGCATGTCGTCGCGCTCGGCGACGCCGTCGACGGTCTTCAGGCCGGGGAAGTCGTACTCCTCGAACGTGATGCCGCGCTCGCGCAGGGCGGCCATCTCGCCGTCGAGGTCGCCGACCTTGAAGCTGGCGAGCGTGTGGGCGGACTGGCCGCCGCTGGGGGTGTGGTAGATCGTGAACTCGGTGCCGCCACAATCGCACGTGAGCTGCTCCTCGTCCTCCCTGGTGAGCTTGAGGCCGAGCACGTCCGTGTAGAAGGCCTTGGCGCGGCCGAGGTCGCTGGCGGGGATGACTGCCTGCAGCGGTCCGTCTCCAAGCATGGTGGTTCGCCTCCTCCTGATTACCAGGCTAGGGAGGTGCGGGCGTGGCCGCGCGGCGGGCGGAGCGCCGCTGCCGGGTGTGCGCGGGGTGTGCGCGGGGTGTCGCCGGGACGTCGCGCAGCGTGGGCGCGCACGCGCTCCGGCGACGCTTCACGCTGCCGGTGGCCACTCCGTCGGCACCCGTTCCAGGACACCCGCGCCGAACAGCTCGTACAACGGCAGCGTCTCCAGGTGGACGTAGCCGATGTGGCAGTCGCAGACCGGCAACGGGCAGGCGCGGGGGCGGAGTCGGGCGCGGTAGCTGCCGTCGTAGAGGTTCCCGAGGACGTCCCGGACGAAGTGGCAGCGGCGTACCGTGCCGTCGCCGTCCACCGAGAGCACGGACTCGCCCGTGCGGCAGGGGAGCCCGGCGCTCGGGTGCGCGTGCCGGCTGTAGCCGAAGTGCGGGTCGAGGGCGGCCCATTGCGCGGCCTCGGCGTCGGTGTACGTGCGGCCCTCGGCGGCGTTGATCCAGAGGTAGACGTGCGGGGCGAGCGCGGCGCGCAGGCGCCGCGCCTCGGCGAGGTGCTCGGGTTGGCCGACCACGCCGACGCTGTAGCGCGCGCCCAGTGCGTCCAGCTCGCGGCACTTGGCGAGGAAGCGGTCGTGGGTGACCTGGCCGGGGTGGTAGGTGACCCACAGGGCGAGGCTGTCGAGGTCGGCCTCGGCGAGCCAGTCGGTGCGGCAGCTGAGGTTGGTCTGGATCGCGACGCGGCGGACGTGCGGGAGCCGGCTCAGCTCGGCCAGCGCGCGGCGGTACCACGACCGCACGAGGCCCTCGCCCCACGGGGTGAACAGCAGCGACAGCGTGTCGCCGGTGCCCGCCCGCCCGGCGGCCCAGGCGGTGAAGCGCTCCAGCGCGGCGCGGTCGGCGCGCAGCTGCTCGGGCGTGTCGCGCCGCTTGGCGAACGGGCAGTACGGGCAGTCGTAATCGCAGGAGGCGAGCGGGCCGCGGTAGAGGAGGGTGAGGTCCCGCGGGGCGCCGGTGGTGGCGGCGTTCGCCGAGTCGCCCGCGGAGTCGTCGGCGGGAGGTTCGGTGGCAGGCGGGGACGGCATGCCGAGGAACGTCATTTCGCCTCGTAGCCCGCCATCAGCGCCCGGACCCCGGGCGAGAACAGCATCGGCCCTGCGGCGTCCGAGTGCGCCAGTCCCTCCGGCGTGAGCACCAGGCGCGCATCGTCCCCGGCCAGCCAGCCGCGCTCGGCGAACTCGGCCAGCTCGGCGGGGAAGTCCTCGGCGGGCGTGCCGCCGAACCGGGCCCGGTAGTCGGCCAGCGGCATGCCCTGAGCCTGGAGCAGCGACTGGACGAGGTGGCGGCGGCGCGGCTCGTCGCCGGTCATGGCGTGTCCGACCTCGGCCCGGTGGAAGTCCGCCGTGGCGACGTAGTCGTCGATGATGCCGCGCACCTCGGTCGCGTTGACCGCGTAGTCGAAGGAGTAGTGCAGCCGCGACGTGTACGAGCGCGCCCCGCAGCCCAGGCCGACCATGCCGTCGGTCTGGCACGCGTACTCGCTCACGCCCGCCTGCGGGGACGCGGCGCGGCGGAACATCCGCATCGACACCTGCTCGTAGCCGTGCGCGAGGAGGTGGTCCCGGCCGGTGCGGTAGAGCGCGAGCCGGCGGGCGTCCCAGGCGGAGAGGCTCTCCTGCTCGCCGCGCCGGGCCAGTCCGGTGAGCGGGCGGACGTACAGCGGGTAGAGGTACAGCTCCTCGGGCTGCCAGGCGAGCGCGGCGTCCAGCGAGTGCAGCCAACTGGCCTCGGTCTGGCCGTCGATGCCGTAGATGAGGTCGATGTTGAGCACCGGGAAACCGGCCGCGCGGATCCGGCCGAGGGCCGCCTCGACCTCGGCGCGCTTCTGCGGGCGGACCGCCGAGCGGGCCTCGGCGTCGACGAAGGACTGCACGCCCAGGCTCAGCCGGGTGGTGCCCCGGGCGGCCAGGACCTCCAGCCGGTCGGCCGTCGCGGTGGCGGGGGAGGCCTCCACGGACAGGGGTATCGCCCGCAGGTCGGCGCCCATGTGCCGCTCGGCGATGTCGCACAGCCGCTCCAGCTCGCCCGCCGTCAGGTACGTGGGCGTCCCGCCGCCGAACGCGGCCACCGCGAACCGGGCGTCGGCGTCCAGTGCCCCGCGGACGGCGTCGGCCTGGCGCTCCAGCGCGTCCAGGTACGCGGTGGTCAGGCCCTCCGGGCTGCCGATCCGGGTGAACAGGTTGCAGAAGCCGCAGCGCACCTCGCAGAACGGGATGTGCAGGTAGAGCGAGAGCGCGTGCTGCGCCTCGCCCGCCCACAGCCCGGCCAGCGCCGGGCGCTCGGGCAGCGGACGGTACGCCGTCTTGTGCGGGTAGGCGTAGACGTACGACTGGTAGGGCGATTCGGTGCGTGGGGGTGCCGTCGTCATGCCGCGGGCTCCTCGGTGGTGCTCGTGCGGGGGACCGCGGTGTGGTGGGGGATCGTGGCGTCGCGGGGGACCGCGGAGCGGCGCGGGATCGTGAAGTGGGCGTACGGGACCGTCCAGACCACCTCGTGGCCGATCCGGTGGCCGGTGTAGCCGTCCTCGCCGTACGCGGTGCCGTGGTCGGAGCAGACGATCGTGAAGCACGGGCGGCGGGCGCTCATCGCCGCGAGCAGGCGGCCG
This sequence comes from Kitasatospora sp. NPDC059722, assembly GCF_042733235.1. NCBI lineage: Bacteria > Bacillati > Actinomycetota > Actinomycetes > Kitasatosporales > Streptomycetaceae > Kitasatospora > Kitasatospora sp. NPDC059722. The sequence goes on along the minus strand of NZ_JBHWGD010000141.1, from coordinate 4,748 downwards.
ATGTGGGCGTCCACGTACTCCAGCGCGGCGGCGTGGCTGGCGCGCGAGTCGCCGTGCTCGCGGGTGGCGCCGGGCAGGTGGAACCAGTTCGGCTGGTGCAGCGCGGAGACGTTCAGGAACAGGAACAGCGGCTGTCCGGCGGGCTGTTCGGCGACGACCTGCTCGGCCCGGGCGACCTGCGCCTCGAACGACGTCGGCGAGGGCACGCCCATCTCCGGAGTCCAGTGGCTCTCCTGGAACAGGCCGGGGAGCACCGAGCCGAGCGGGCCCTGCTTGTTGAAGAAGCCGACACCGCCGATGCACACCGTCCGGTAGCCGGCCGCGCCGAGCGCGGTCGGCAGGTCGGGGGCGTCGAAGACCCAGGTGCGCGGGGCGGTGCTCTCCGAGCCGGCGAAGCGGGCCGCGAACAGGCGCGGGTGCGGGCCGCCGGGCGCGGCCGGGGTGGGCAGGAAGCCGGCCAGGATCGCCTGGTGGGAGGCGTACGTGAAGCTGCCGGGCGCGTGGCGGCGCTCCCAGCGGCCGCCGGGCAGGTGCGCGGCGAGGTGCGGGATGCGGCCGGCGGCGGCGAGTTCCTCGGCGACGTCGAAGCGGAGGGTGTCGAGCGTGACGAGCAGGAGGTCGTGGGTGCCCACGACGGCGTTCATGTCGGGGTCCGGGTGTGTGTGCGTGCCGGGCGTCTGGTGATTCATCGTTCTGTCGTTCCGGGGTGGGCGGCGGTCAGGGGGGCGGTCAGGGCGGCCAGCTGGGCGGCGTAGGTGTCGAGGCCCTCGGCGGGGCCGCCGGGCAGGCCGGTGAGGTCCGGCAGGAGGTCGCCGAAGGCGTTGACCTCGCCGACCACGGCGCGCCGCCAGCCCGTGACGGGCAGGACGTCGACGCCGACCATCGGCGAGCGGGGGAAGCAGGCGGCGGCGCGCTCGGCCGTCTCCAGGAGGGCCGGCCAGGCGGGCCCGGCGGCCTCGCGGGCGAGGTCGAGGCTGCCCCGGGCGCCGCCGAGGTGCAGGTTGGTCATCGGCTGGGCGCTGGTGCGCACCACGGCGTGGGTGGCCCGGCCGGCGACCACGACGACCCGCAGGTCCGCCGAGCGGCCGGACTGCGCCGCCTTCGGGACCCACTGTTCGACGTGCAGCCCGTCCGGTGCGAGCCGGTCGACGATCGCGGCCACCTCGGCCTCGCCGCGGTAGCGCCGCACCCGCAGCGAGTTGTGCAGCTCGCCGCCGGCCGGCTCGACGGACGTGGTGGCCTGCACCTGGCCGCGCGGGCCGAACTCCAGCGCCACCACCCCCGAGGCGGAGGAGCCGTGCGCGGGCTTGACGAAGACCCGGTGCAGGCCGGCCCCGCGCACGCGCTCGCGCAGCTCGCCCCAGCCCGTCAGGCCGGTGGTGTCGAGCGCGCGGGGCACCGGCACCCCGGCGGCGGCCAGCGCCGCGTGCGCCCGGCGTTTGTCGAACATGACGGCGATCTCCTCGGGATCGCCGAGCAGCCGCACGCCGGGTCGGGCCGCCAGGGCGCGCAGCGCGGACATCACGCCCGCGTACCAGGCGGCCGTGCCCTCCACGCGGGTGGGCGCGTAGGACGGGCCGAGTGCCGGGCCGCGCAGCAGTTCGTCCACCGCCGGCTCCTCGCCGGGCGATTCGATCCGCAGCAGAGCGCCCTCGGGCAGCCGGTACCCGCCGCGCAGCACGTCCAGCCAGGGCAGGACGGCGGGCTCGGGCAGGCCGGCGGCCCGGGCCGCGGCGGCGAACAGTGTCACCCGCCGGTGGCCCGGATTGCCGAGGACGGTCAGCCGCGTCGTCATCGTGCCGTCACCCGCCCGCTACTCGGCCACCGCGACGTAGCGCTCGTCGGGGTCCTCGTCGGCGTCCTCGGCATCGCCGAGGTCGATCTCGACGCTGGGGAGGGCCTGGCGCAGGCGCTGCTGCATCTCGTCGGTGAGGTAGTGGTGGTGCAGGTCGAGGGCGCGGAGGTGGGTGAGTGGCTGGCCCTCCAGCAGGGCCGCGGCGCCCTCGTCGGTGAGCACGCCCATCGACAGGTCGAGCGATTCGAGCCGGGCCACGACGGGTGCGTGCGCGACGGCCGCGGCGATCTCGTCCTGGAACTCGCTGTTGGCCAGGCCGAGGTGGCGCAGCGCCGGCAGCCGCGTGCCGTCGAGGAAGGGCGCGAGGTCGTCGAGGGTCGCGTCGCCGCCGTACTCGTCCACGCCGAGCCAGAGCACCAGGCGCTCCAGCGCGGGCAGTTCGCAGGCGGCCACGGCGCGGACGACCTCGGCGGGCAGGCCGCCGGCCTCGAAGCGCAGGGACCGGAGCCGGTCGTGGCGCACCGGCTTGAACGCCAGGCCGGTGCCGCCGCGCACGGTGAACTCGCGGAGGGCGGGGAACGCCGTCAGCAGCGGGGTGACGTCGCACATCTCCAGCCAGGAGATCTCGCACTCGTCGAACGTGACGTCGCCGAGGAAGAGCGCCTCCAGGGCGGGCAGGCGTTCGGCGGCGTCGGCGAGGAGGCCGACGGCCTCCTTGACGGGTTCGTAGTCCCGCTGCCACCAGGAACCGATCACCAGTGCCCGGACGGCCGCCGGGTCGACGGTGTCGAGGAACGTCTCCCAGAGGGCGGCGAAGTCGTGCGGGGCGTCGTACTCCAGGGAGAGCCGCCACGCGACGGCGCCGGCGGCGGGGCCCGTCCCGGCGCCGGGCGCGGAATGCTGGTGACGCCGCGCCGGGGCGGCGCCC
>NZ_JBHWGD010000141.1:0-2015 GCF_042733235.1 Kitasatospora sp. NPDC059722 | reverse complement strand
TCACGTCCGCTCCTGGCGGGGTCGGGTGGTGGAGGGTGGTGGTGACGGCTGCTCGGCCGGGGCTATTCGGCCACGGCGACGTAGCGCCGGCGGCCGCCCGGGTCGCCGCCGCCGGAGAGGTCGATCTCGACGTCGGGGAGGGTCTGGCGCAGGCGCTGCTGCATCTCGTCGGTGAGGTAGTGGTGGTGCAGGTCGAGGGCGTGGAGGTGGGTGAGCGGCTGGCCCTCCAGCAGCGCGCCCGCGCCCTGGTCGGAGAGGCCGCCCATCGACAGGCTGAGCGATGCGAGCCGGGCCACGACCGGCGCGTGGGCCACGGCGGCGGCGATGTCGTCCTGGAACTCGCTGTTCTGCAGGCCGAGGTGGCGCAGCGCGGGGAAGCGCGAGCCGTCGAGGAAGGGCGCGAGGTCGTCGAGTGTGGCGTCGCCGCCGTAGTTCTCGACGCCGAGCCACAGCTCCAGCCGCTCCAGCGCGGGCAGTTCGCAGGCGGCGACGGCGCGGACGACCTCGACGGGCAGGCCGCCCGCCTCGAAGCGCAGCGCGGTGAGCGCCTCGTGGCGCACCGGCTCCAGTTCGAGGTCCGTGCCGCCGCGCACCACCAGCTCGGTGAGCCGGGGGAAGGCCGTCAGCAACGGGGTGACGTCGCACATCTCCAGCCAGGAGATCTCGCTCTCCTCGTAGGTGATGTCCCCGACGAACAGCGCGCGCAGGGCGGGCAGCCGGTGGGCCGAGCCGGTGATCGCGGCCAGCGCGTCGTCGCTGAACGGCTCGGGGCCTTCGGTGAACCACTGGCCGATCACGACGGCCGTGACCCGGGCGGTGTCGACGGTGTCGAGGAACCGCTGCCACCGCTCGCCGAAGGTGCCCTCGGAGTCGTAGTCCAGACCGACCTTCCACGCCACCGCGGTGGCCTGCGGCAGCGTTCCGGCGGCCGCCTCCTCCCGCTCGACCGCCTTGGCGAAGTCGAAGACGGGGAGGCCGTGGAACTCCTCGATGTGGTCGTTGACGGTCATGGCGCTGCTCCTCGGGTGTCGGGCCGAACACGTGTCTACCAGTCGGGTCCGACAATCCGCCGCAGCGGGGGCACCCGTGAGCGCGCGGGCCCCGGCCGCCGGGGGCCGGAACCATCCGGTCAGGATGCCGCGATCGCTGTTCGTCGGGGGGCGAAGCACCGGTTCCGCTGCGCCGGAAATGGCCTCTCGCGTAGGCGATTTCACGTTTCGACGAGTTCCGTCCGAATTCTCCCGTGAGGTTCCGATGCGCATCCAGCACCGCAGATTCATGGTCGTGGCACGCCGCCGCGAGAACGCACAGGGCAACTGAGCGAAGGAAGGCCCGTCCCCCGGCAGGCAGCGGGGTGGACGGGCCTTCGTGCATCCGGCCGGCCGGGGGCGCTCGGAGCCCCCAAGGTGGTCGCCGTCATGGCCGATCACCACAGGGTGGGAGCCGATCCCGCCGAACACGTCCCGGCCCGCTGCGTCCTGTGCGAGCGCGTCGATGTCAGACCCTTGCCCTATGTTCCGGTTGTGGCTCCGGAGAGTGACGGTGGAGCCTCGGGTTCCGGCGTTCGCCGGTGTCCGTCGTGCAGTGGGGGAGGAGAGCCGATGTACCGCCAGGGTGACGTGCTGATCGTGCCGGTCGGGGAGGCCGCCGTGCCGGCGCGGGTGGCCGGGCTGGCCGTGCAGCCGCGGGACGCCCGCGGCCGGATGGTGCTCGCCCTCGGCGAGGTCACCGGCCACGCGCACGCCGTCGTCGGGCCGGGGGCGCTGCGCCGAGAGGCCGGGCCGTTCGGTGCCGGCTGGCTGCACCTGCCCGAGGGCGGGCGGGTCGTGCACGAGGAGCACGCGGCGATCCCGCTGCCCAAGGGCTGGTACCGGGTGGTGCGCCAGCGCGAGTACGCGCCGGGCGCGGTGCGGGTGGTCGCCGACTGACAGTGATGATGTTCGTGGCGATGTTGCCAGCGGGTCTGACCCACCGACTGACTGACGCTTCGGCTGTCCTGTTTGCGATTTGTCGGC
>NZ_JBHWGD010000140.1:0-12140 GCF_042733235.1 Kitasatospora sp. NPDC059722 | reverse complement strand
CCAACCCCCCCCCCCCCCCCACAACCCGGCCCGGGGCCCCCCCCCCCCCCCCGCGCCTGCATAAACTCATCGCAGCCTGATCAAACCGACCACGTGTTGCAACAACCCCTGGAATCCGCCACGGTTCCTCGGGGCGCACGGGGTGCCGGGGGAGTGTCAGGCGGTGAAGCCGACCTCGCCCAGGGCCTTCTCGATCTTGGCGCGGTGGGCCGCCTCCCACTCGTCCAGCGTCTCGGCGGCCTCCTTGGCCAGCTTCGCCCGGGCCGCCGCCAGCGTCTCCTCGCGCCGGGCGGCCGGCACCACCACGACGCCCTCCTCGTCCGCCACGACGACGTCGCCGGCCGCCACCAGCACGCCGCCGCACCGGACCTCGCCGCCGTGCGAGCCGAGTGCCCGCTTCGCCCCCGGGATCGGGATCACCCCGCGGGCGAACACCGGGAAGCCCGCCTCGCGCACCTCGCCGAGGTCGCGGATCAGGCCGTCGGCCACGAACGCGGCCACGCCCCGGCGCTGCGCGACCGCGCAGACGTTGCCGCCGGCGAGGGCGTGGTCGAGGTCGCCCGACTCGACGACGATGACGTCGCCGGGCGCGGCCCGGTAGATCGCCGCGTGCAGCATCAGGTTGTCGCCGGGCGGGCACTGCACGGTGAACGCCGGTCCGGCCACCCGGGGCATGCCGGCCCACAGCGGGCGGACGCCGATGTCCATCACCTGGGCGCGGCCGAGCAGGTCGGCCAGGGTGGTGGTGGGAATGTCCGCGAACTGGTCCATCTGTGCCCCCGTCGTTCTCGACTGTTCGGTCGGTGCTCTCGGCGCATTATCGGACAGGCCGCGGCGGTGGCTCCGGGCGGCGGGGTATCCGGGCGGCAGGTGTCGGGGCGGCAGGTGTGCGGGTGGTCGGCCCGTCAGGCGGTCGCCTCGTCAGACGGTCGGCTCGTCAGCGGTCGGGCGGGCGAAGAACTCGGCCAGCACCGGCGCCAGGACGTCGGCGGCCACCTCGTGCGTCTGGTCCGCCAGCGTCCGGTACTCGGCGCCCGGCACGGCGGCCGCGACCTCGCGGGCCGGCGCGCGCAGCAGTTCCGGGCTGGCCCCGCCGTCCAGCACGAGCGCCGGGACGGCCACCCCGGCGAGGACCTCGGCCGGAACCGACCCGCCCGCCGCCGTGCCCACCGCGGCGGCGTCGTACGCCAGCGTCGGTGCGACCGCCTCGAAGGCCGGCCACATCGGCGCGCCGCGCATCTGGTCCACCATCTCGGCCGGCATGCCGACGAAGGCCATGAACCGGGCGGCGGCGTCGCCGCGGCGCCCGTCCGCGAGCGCCTCGGTCAGGTCGCTCACGTACGCGTCGAACCGCTCGCGCTGCCCGTCCCCGGTGCTGAACGGCGGCTCGTAGACGGCGATCCGGCTGATCGCGACCCCGCTCGCGGCGGCCCGCAGCGCGAGCACCCCGCCGGAGGAGACGCCGATCACGTGGGCCGTGCCGCCGGTGGCCGCGATGACGGCCGCGAGGTCCTCGATCTCGCGCTCGACGGCGAACGGCGCGGTGTCCGCGCTGCCGCCGCGCCCGCGCCGGTCGTAGGTGTAGACGGTGTGGTGCGCGGCCAGTTGCTCGGCGACCGCGGCACCGGGCCCGAACGCCCGGTGGCAGAGGGCGCCGTCGACGAAGACGACGGCCGGGCCGGAGCCGGTGACGGTGTAGGCGATCTCGGTGCCGTCGGTGGAGGCAACGGTGCGGGAGGCGGTGGCGTTCACGGTGGGTCCCTTCGGGGCGTCGCTCGGGGTGAGTCGCTTTCGTAGGGGTAGACCGGGCGCGGGCGCGGAACTCATCGCTCTCCGGCGGATATTCCTTCGGGTCTTTTTTCGACGGTTCCACCGGATGCCGACGGTGCCGCGGCCGGACGCGCCCGAGCTCTGTCCACAGCCTGTGGACGGAGCTCGGACCGGCGGGTCCGTGTGCACCAGGAGGGTCGGCCGTCCCCTTGGTGACAGCGATCGACAGCTCGCCGCCGCCCGGCCCTTCACCGTGCCGATCATGCTTCTGACCATGACAGATGTCATTCCGGACCAGTGCCGCTCGACACTGACGGGCCCTCAGAGTCCCTCCGTAGTGTTCAGGCCATGGAGATCACGAAGAACGCCCCGACCGCCGCCCGCCGCACCGAGTGGAGCCTCGCCCTGCTGGGCGGCCTCAAGCACGGCGGCGAGTTCACGGCCCGCGAGCGCACCGTGCACGTCGCCGCGGTCGGCGGGGCCAAGCTCGACCACACCGACGCCGAACTCCCGGCCGGCCCGACCCACCTGGTCAAGGCGGCCGTGGTCGGCGGCGCGGAGCTGGCCTACCCCGAGGGCGCCTCGGCCGAGGTGGACGCCTTCTCGGTCCTCGGCGGCGTCGACCTGACCGTCCCGGCGGGCACCACGGTCGAGGTCCGCGGGTTCTCGCTGCTCGGCGGCCGCAGCCAGGGCGTGGTGGGCGAGCCCGGCGGCGCGGTCGTCAAGGTGCGCTCCTACTCGCTGGTCGGCGGCGTCAAGGTCCACCAGGGCAGCTGACCCCCGCCCCGCTCGCCCCGCCCGGCCCGGTGGGGCCGGTGACGGCCAATGCGGCGCACGGGTTCGGCCGTCCGGCGTAGCCTTCGTCCATGGCAGAGAGCAAGGTCCGGAAGGCGGCGGCACCGAAGGCGAAGCCCGCGGTGAGGCCGAGGAAGCCCGAGTCCCGGCTGGCGATGGTGCGGCGGGCGCGCAGGATCAACCGGGAGCTCGCGGAGCTGTACCCGTACGCGCACCCGGAGCTGGACTTCGAGAACCCGTTCCAGCTGCTGGTGGCCACCGTGCTGTCGGCGCAGACGACGGACCTGCGGGTGAACCAGACGACGCCCGCGCTGTTCGCCCGCTACCCCGCCCCGGAGGACATGGCGGCGGCGAACCCGGAGGAGCTGGAGGAGATCATCCGCCCGACCGGGTTCTTCCGGAACAAGGCGAAATCGCTGATCGGCCTGTCGGTCGCGCTGCGCGACGACTTCGGCGGCGAGGTCCCGGGCCGCCTGGAGGACCTGGTGACCCTGCCCGGCGTCGGCCGCAAGACCGCCAACGTCGTCCTCGGCAACGCCTTCGGCGTCCCGGGGATCACCGTCGACACCCACTTCGGCCGCCTGGCGAGGCGGTTCGGCTGGACCACCGAGGATGACCCGGTGAAGGTCGAGCTGGCCGTCGGCGAGATCTTCCCCAAGTCCGAGTGGACGATGCTCTCGCACCGCGTGGTCTTCCACGGCCGCCGGATCTGCCACTCCCAGAAGCCCGCCTGCGGGGCCTGCCCGATCGCGCCGCTCTGCCCGTCGTACGGCGAGGGCGAGACGGACCCGGAGAAGGCCGCGAAGCTCCTCAAGTACGAGATGGGCGGCCGACCCGGCCAGCGGCTGAAGCCCCCGGGGGACTTCCCCGGCGAGGCCGCCGCGCGCGCCGACGCCGCCTCCCACCAGGGGCACGTCGCGGACCTGGCGGTGGGCGAGTGAGTGCGCCCGGGCCCGCGGTGCGGGAGATCGAGCGGGACGGCCTGCCGCGGTGGCTGGAGCCCGTCCGGGACGCGGCCGAGCGCGTGCTGCCCGAGCAGCTGAGCCGCTTCCTGCCGCCGGTGGAGGACGCCCGCACGGCCGCGGTGCTGATGCTCTTCGGGGACGGCGGGCAGGGCCCCGACCTGCTGCTGATCGAGCGGGCCCGCTCGCTGCGCTCGCACGCCGGGCAGCCGTCCTTCCCGGGCGGCGCGCTCGACCCGGAGGACGGCGATCCGGACGGTCCCGGACCGATCGCGGCGGCGCTGCGGGAGGCCTGGGAGGAGACCGGCCTGGACCCGGCCGGCGTGCAGGTGTTCGCCGCGCTGCCCGCCCTCTACATCCCGGTGAGCCGCTTCGTGGTGACCCCGGTCCTCGGCTGGTGGCGCGAGGAGTCGCCGGTGCGCCCGGTGGACGCGGGGGAGACCGGCGCCGTGTTCCGGGTGACGATCGCCGAGCTCGCGGACCCGGCGAACCGGGTCCGGCTGCGGCACCCGTCCGGTCACCTGGGCCCGGCGTTCGCGGTGGCCGGCCGGCTGGTCTGGGGCTTCACGGCCGGGGTGATCGACCGGGTGCTGCACCACAGCGGCCTGGAGCGGCCCTGGGACCCGTCCCGGATCGTCGACCTCTCGGACGACGCGCTGGCCCTGGTCCAGGGCGACACCGAAAGCTCGCGCGCGCTGCTGGGCCGCGAGGCCGGGACCTCGTGAGGGGCCGTCCGCACGGCCGAGCCGCCGGCCGTGGGAGGGTGTCCGGGTGAACGTCCTGGATGTGCTGCTGATCCTCGCCGCCGTCGGTTTCGCCGTGTCGGGCTACCGGCAGGGCTTCGTGGTGGGCGTGCTGTCCGTCGTCGGCTTCCTCGGCGGCGGCCTGGTCGCGGTGCAGCTGCTGCCGCTGCTGCTCGACCACCTGAGCCCCGGCACGACGGCCTCGGTGGTGGCCGTCGTCGTCGTGATCGTGTTCGCCGCGATAGGCCAGGCGGTCACCACGCACTTCGGCTGGAAGCTGCGCGGCCACATCGACCGGCGTCCGGCGCGGGTGCTGGACGCGGCCGGCGGGGCCGTCGTCAACGTGATCTCGATGCTGCTGGTGGCCTGGCTGATCGGTTCCGCGCTCGCCGGAACGTCCCTGCCGACGGTCTCCAAGCAGGTCCGCTCCTCGGCGATCCTCGGCGGCGTCCAGGACGCGCTGCCCGGTGACGCGCCGAACTGGTTCTCGGACTTCTCCAAGGTGCTCGCCCGCAACGGCTTCCCCCAGGTCTTCAACCCCTTCGAGCACGAGCCGATCACCCAGGTCGACACGCCCGACCCCGCGCTGGCCGCCAGCCCGGCGGTCGCGAAGGCCAGGCAGAGCCTGGTCAAGGTGGTCGGCACCGCCACCTCCTGCGGCAAGACCCTGGAGGGCAGCGGCTTCGTCTTCGCGCCGCACCGGGTGATGACCAACGCCCACGTGGTCGGCGGCGTCGACGAGCCGACCGTGCAGATCGGCGGCGTCGGACAGCTCTACGACGCGACGGTGGTCCGCTACGACTGGCAGCGCGACATCGCGGTCCTCGACGTGCCCAAGCTCAACGCGCCCCCGCTGACCTTCGCGGGGGAGGCCAGGACCAACGACAGCGCGATCGTGGCCGGCTTCCCCGAGAACGGCGCCTTCAACGTCCAGCCCGCCCGCATCCGCGGCCGCATCCAGGCCAACGGCCCGGACATCTACCACCGCGGCCAGGTCGTGCGCGACGTCTACTCCGTCCGCTCGCTGGTCCGCCAGGGCAACAGCGGTGGACCGCTGCTCACCCCGGACGGGCAGGTGTACGGCGTGGTGTTCGCCAAGTCGCTGGACAGCGCGGACACTGGGTACGTGCTCACGGCGGCCGAGGTGAAGGACGACGCCGAGAAGGGCGGCTCCGCCTCGGGGCGGGTGGACACCCAGGGCTGCGCGCTCTGACGCCGGGCCGGCCCGCCGCCGTGGGCCGCCTGGTCGCCGTCGGCGGGCCCGTCGTCGTGGGCCCGTCGTCGTGGGCCCGTCGTCGTGGGCCCGTCGTCGTGGGCGGGCTCGCCGCGGTCGGTCGGCCCGTTGGGCCGCGGTCGGCGCGCCGGTGCGGCGGGTCGGATATCCGTCGGACCGTCAGTCCGCCCTGGTAGCCTCGGCCGCGCTCACCCGTTCGGCTCAATCCGGCGCCGGTGCCGGAGTGAGGTCGACGGGAGGTCGTGGTAGTCCGATGATGGGTCACTCGCACGCGGTCAGCGGGGCGATGCTGTACGCGGCCTCGGCGCCGTTCCTGCCCCCGCTGCTGCTGCACACCACGCTCCAGCCGGCGGACATACTGATGGGCACGGTGCTGTGCGCGGGCGCGGCCCTGCTGCCCGACCTCGACCACCACGACGGCTCGATCGCCAACTTCCTCGGCCCGCTCTCCAAGGCGCTCTGCCGCTTCGTGGCCTGGGCCTCCGGCGGTCACCGGCACGCCACCCACTCGCTGCTGTTCGTCGCGCTGATGGGTGGCGGCACCTGGGCGGGCGTCACCTTCCTGGGCCGCAACTTCACCCTCGCGGTGACGTTCTTCCTACTGGCGCTCGCGATCCGGGCGCTGCGGCTCTGCCCGCCCGGCGACGGCCCGGAGGCGTGGATCACCGTCGTCGGCCTGGCCGCGCTCGGCACCTTCGGGATGAACACCTGGATGCCGAACGCCCCCGGCTGGCTGCCGTACGCGGTCGGCCTGGGCACGCTGGCGCACCTGCTGGGCGACTGCCTGACGAAGAAGGGCGCGCCGCTGCTCTGGCCGCACAAGGAGCGCTACGAGATCGTGCTGATCAAGCGCAGCGGCAACAACGTCGAGACCAAGGTGCTGGTGCCGATCATGGCGGGTGCGACCTTCGTCCTGCTCTGGTTCACGGCGCTGTCGCCGACGATCGTGAACTGACGCGTGAACGGACGCGTGAACCGACGCGTGGGACCGGTGTGACGACCGTGAGCAGGCTCGTACTGCCCGGGTGAACCGGGCGGCACGTCGTTGACGACCGCGGCGCGGGACCTCAGGTCTCGCGCCGCAGTCGTGCGCCCACCCAGCGGGCGCGCCGGCCGAGGATGTGCGGGATGCCGAGCTGTCGCTGCGCCGCTCGCTGACGGCGGTCCGTGCCGTCGTAGCCGAGGTCGTCCGCCCAGTCCGTACGGGGGGCGGACCGGTGCGGGCTGTTCTGGCGTCGGCCGCGCGATGCGCCGCCGCGATCGGGCATCCAGGTCATACCGGAATGGATGCCCCTGGGCCGGTCGGGGTAACCGTCCGGACGCCATCGAAAGTGGCCTATGCGTTTGTCATATGAGCGCAACATCAAGGGAGTTGAGGTGGGCAGGGGTGACGGTCCTGCCCGGAGTGCTCACTCCTTGTGCAGACCGACCCAGTCCAGCAGCTCGGCCGTGAACTCCGCCGGCGCCTCCTCGTGCGGGAAGTGTCCGACGCCCGGCATCAGCCGCCACCGGTACGGCGCCGCCACGTACTCGCCGCCGCCGAGCGCGGTGTGCGACAGCAGCACCGGGTCCGCCGCCCCCTGGACGTGCAGCGTGGGCGCGGCGATCGGCTTCTTCATCCGGCGCGCGAACTGGATGCCGTCCGGACGGGCCATCGACCGCAGCAGCCAGCGGTACGGCTCGATCGAGCAGTGCGCGGTGCTGGGGATCCGGATCGCCTGCCGGTACGCGTGCACCGCGCCCTCGTCCAGCTTGTCCGGCCCGGTCCACTCGTCCAGGTAGCGGGCGACCAGCGCGGCGTCGTCGGCGACCAGGCGGCGCTCCGGTATCCACGGCCGCTGGAAGCCCAGCACGTGCTCGAAGGCGGCGATCTGCTTGCGGTCGGTGAGCAGTGCCCGGCGCAGGTCCCGCGGGTGCGCGGCGGACACCACGGTGAGGCTCTGGATCACCGACGGGCGCATCACCGCCGCCACCCAGGCCAGCGTGCCGCCGGAGGCGTGCCCGACCAGGTGGGCCCGGCGCTCGCCGAGCGAACGGATCACCCCGGTGATGTCCAGGGCGAGGTTGCCCGGGTCGTACCCGCGGGGGGTGCGGTCGCTGCCGCCGATGCCGCGCAGGTCGAGCGCGACCGCCCGGTAGCCGGCCTCGGCGAGCGCGGTCAGCTGGTGGCGCCAGGCCCACCAGTACTCCGGCCAGCCGTGCACCAGCAGCACCAGCGGGCCCTCGCCCAGCTCGGCGATGTGGAACCGGGCGCCGTTGGCGGCGAGGTCGCGGTGCGTCCACGGGCCGTCCTGCCGGATGCTCCAGGCCTCGGCCGCGGAGCTGCCGGGCGCCTCGGCCCCGGCGTCGCCCGGGGCCTTTCCGGCGCTCTCGCCGACGCCGTCCGCGGCGGCCTCCCGGCCGGGCTCCCGGACGGGGCCGGAGTCGGCGGGCGGCTGCGCGGGCACGGGCTTCTGGTCAAGCGGCATACCGAGAGCGTGTCACATCCGTGCGCCGGACACGCGCCCGGCACTCGGAGTCGGTGCGCCCGGCGGGGCCCCGTCCTTACGGGATGCGGCCCAGCGCCCGGTCGATCTCCTCCTTGGTGGCCGGCCGCGGACGGGCGTTCTTCAGCACGTCGGCGGTCTTCTGCGCACCCTCGATGGTGCGGACCGGCTTCTCGATCTTCTTGAAGGAACGCCAGGCCAGCATGCCGAGCAGCACCGCGAGCAGCAGGTAGGCACCGGCCACGATCAGGAACGACCAGCCGAGCGACAGGCCCAGCGCGTGGATGCCGAAGGCCGCCGCGGCGCTCAGCATCGGGACGGCGGCCAGCGCCACCACGCCGGCGACCGTCAGCGACACGCCGCCGGAGACGCCGCGCTTGACGTCCGCCCGCAGCTCGGCCTTGGCGAGCGCGATCTCGTCGTGGACCAGCGCGGACAGGTCGGCGGTGGCCGCCGCGAACAGCTGCCCCACCGAACGCTCGCCCTCGTAGGGCGCCCGGCCGTTGCTGGACGGGTCTGCGGCTCCTGCGGGCATCAGCGGTTCTCCTCTGCGGCTGTGCGGCGTGACGCCGCCGCGCGGTGCGGTCCCGGGGGCCGGAGGGGGCCCGGGGGCGTCAGTGGACTGTCGACAGCTCAGAATCATGCCCCTACCGGCCAGTCGCACACCACTCCGGGGCCCCGCCGGGGGGACGTGTCCCGGCGCCCGAGGCCCCGGGGGGCCCGTGGCGGGCCCCTGTGGCGCCGCAGGGGCCTCGTGGGTGTCGGGGGGCGCCGGACGGGCGCCGGAGCGGGCCACGGGGCCCTGAGCGACCCTCAGCAGCCGTCCGGCGCTCCGGGGTGGTGCCGGTGGTCGGGATGGGTGGAACCGGCGGCCGGCTTCAGCGGGCCGCGCCCGGACCGGCGGCCGGACCGGCGCTCGGCCGGTCGTTGCCGGGGTGCGGTCGGTCGTGGCCGGGGCCCGGTCGGTCGCCGCCGGGGTGGGGCCGGTCGTTGCCGGGGTGCGGTTGCTCGCTGCCGGGGCGCGGCGCGAGCTCGGCCACTCGGGCCTGCCAGGCCGGGTCGTCCGGCTGGTAGACGTCCGGGACGCCGTCGCCGTCCGTGTCCCGGTCCTCCTCCTCGCACAGCGCGCGGTAGTGCCGGTTGCGGAGCTTGAGCAGCACGGTGGCGACCACCGCGCACAGCAGCGAGCCCACCAGGACGGCCGTCTTCGAACGGTCGGCGAGCGCCAGGTCCCCGGGGAAGGCCAGCTCGCTGATCAGCAGCGAGACGGTGAAGCCGATCCCCGCGAGCACCGCGACCGCGAACATGTCGGCCCACTTGAGCTGCGGGTTCAGCTCCGCCCGGGTGAACCGGGCGACCAGCCAGGTGCCCCCGAAGATGCCCACCGTCTTGCCGACCAGCAGCCCGAGGACGATGCCGAGCGGCGTGGCCTGGGTGAACACCTCGCGCAGCGCCGGGCCGGAGATCGTCACCCCGGCGGCGAACAGCGCGAACACCGGGACGGCCAGCCCGGCCGACAGCGGCCGGACCAGGTGCTCGATGTGCTCGCCGGGGGAGTGCTCCTCGTCGCCCTCGCGGTGGCAGCGCAGCATCAGGCCCATGGCGACGCCCGCGACCGTGGCGTGCACGCCGCTCTCGTGCATCAGCGCCCAGATGACGAAGGCCAGCGGCACGAACAGGTACCAGCCGTGCACCCCGCGCCGGTGCAGGAACCAGAACAGCGCCAGGCCGACGAAGGCCAGACCGAGCGCCCAGAACTTGATGCCGGAGCTGTAGAAGACCGCGATGATCAGGATCGCGATCAGGTCGTCCACGACGGCCAGGGTGAGCAGGAAGGCGCGCAGCGCCGAGGGCAGGTGGCTGCCGACCACGGCCAGGACGCCGAGGGCGAAGGCGATGTCGGTGGCGGTCGGGATCGCCCAGCCGCCCGGGTGCCCGCCGCTGCCCGAGTTGATCAGGGCGAACAAGGCCGCGGGCAGCGCGACACCGCAGACCGCGGCTATGACGGGCAGTACGGCGGCGCTCGGACTGCGCAGCTCGCCCGCGACGAACTCGCGCTTGAGCTCGATCCCGGCGACGAAGAAGAAGATCGTCAGCAGGCCGTCCTTGGCCCAGTCGCCGAGCGTCAGGTCCAGGTGCAGCGGGGCGGACGGGCCGACGGTGTGGTCGAGGACGCTCTCGTACGCGCCGGGCCAGACGTTGGCCCAGACCAGCGCGATCACGGCGGCGACCAGCAGCAGGATGCCGCCGACCGTCTCGGTGCGCAGTGCCTCGGTGATGTAGGCGCGCTCGGGCAGGGGCAGCCGGCCTGGGAACTGCCGGCGGCGGGTCGTCGGCTCGTGGACGGGCGGCTGTCGGGTCACGCTCGGACCTCCTGCGGGCTGGGAACGGCAAACGGATGCACACGTGGTGCAAAGTGCCGACCAGACTTCCCGGCGCGCCCTGTGACGCCCGGATTCCTGTTCGAGGACCTTGATGCGTCCTTAGCAGTCTAACGGGAACGTCCGAGTGACATCCGGATTGTCCTACCTAAGGACTTAAGCCCTGGTGCTGTGTTCTGCACCCTCGCGGAGCACCGGCGCCGCACCCGAATGGCCCCGGCCGCGTGCAGACGAGTGAACGCGTTCCTATCGTCGGATGCAGGCGCCGCCCGATCCGGGCCCAGGCGTCATCCCCCGTCAAACCCCTTGCGCCGCTTCGGAGGCACCCCATGCCCAGACCGCCCCTCTTACCCGGTGAGACCGTCGTGTCCGCCGCTCTGCCCGCCGGCCCCGCCGGCCCCTCGGGCTCATCCGACCCCTCCGGCCCTGGTGGCACCTCGGGCCCCTCGGGCCGCTCTGGCTCCGACGAGCCCGAGCTCCCCACCGACCTCGACCACCTGCTCCGCCCGCTGTTCCACGCGGCCGGTCCCGCCGGGGGAGTCGCCGTCGCGGTGATCCGCGGTGACGAACGGACGGTCGCCTGCCGGGGACGCTCCGACCGTTCCGGCCGGCGCCCGGTCCGGGCCGACACCCGGTTCGAACTCGGTTCCGTGACGAAGACGTTCACCGGACTGCTGCTCGCCGAGATGGCCGCCCGGGGCGAGGTCCGGTACGACGACCCGATCGACCGTTACCTGCCCGCCGACGCCGCCCCCGGCTATCCGCACGAGCGGCCGATCACCCTGCTCCACCTGGCCACCCACACCTCGGGCCTGCCCCGGCTGCCGGTCGGCCTGCTGCCCGCGATGGCACCCCGGTGGTTCACCAGCCCGTACGACACGTTCGGCCCGGCCCACCTGCTCAGGGCCCTGCCGCGGACCCCCGTTCGGGGCACCCCCGGCACGCACGTGCGCTACTCGAGCCTCGGCTGCGGACTGCTCGGACTGCTGCTGGCCAACGCGGCCGGACAGCGCTACGACGACCTCCTGGCCGCCCGGGTCTGCGGGCCGCTCGGCCTGGTCGACACCTCCAGCGGCCCTGGCCGGGAGGAGGTCGCCGGGTACCGGCGCGGGCGCCGGGTGCCGTCCTTCCGGCTGCCGGCCCTGCCGGGCGCGGCCGCACTGCGCTCGACCGGCGACGACATGCTCCGCTACCTCCAGGCGCACCTGTCGCTGGACGCCGTTCCGCTCCCGGAACGGGCCGACGCGGCGGTGCTGCGGACGGCGCTCGGCGAGGTCCGCCGGCCGCGGGCGGGCCGGCGCCGGGGTGGTACCACCCGGATCTGCCTGGGCTGGAACCAGCGGTCGGTGCCCGCGGGGGCGGACCCGGACGAGGACGACGGCGAGGAACTCGTGTTCCACGCCGGCTCCACCCGGGGCTTCACCGCCTTCGCCGGCTTCAGCCCGCGCGCGCAGGTGGGGCTGGCGGTGATGGCCAGGGCACGGTCGCTGCGCAGCCGCGGCTTCGTCCAGAGCGCGTACGAGACCCTGCGGACCCTGACCGCGCAGCGGCGCGGCCCGGTGGGTCTGGACGCTCTGGAGACGCTGGAAGCCCCCGCGACGGTCGAGGGCAGGCGGTGACGTCCAGGTGGCGGGAGTCCTGTGACCTGTGACGGACCGTTCGTACGACGACGGGGGGGGGGGGGGGGGGGCGGCGGCGCCGGCCCCCCCCCCCCCGCGCGCACCCAGGCGCCCCCCCCCCAAAACCAGCCCACACAGCGCAGGCACGGG
>NZ_JBHWGD010000139.1:11731-12210 GCF_042733235.1 Kitasatospora sp. NPDC059722 | reverse complement strand
CGGGGGGGCCGCGCGGGGGGCCCCCCCCCCCCGGGGGGGGGGGCGCGCCCCGGGGGGGGGGGGGCGCCCCCCCCGCGGGGGCGGGGGGGGGCCCCCCCCCCCCCCCCGCGGCCCGCGGTGGCAAGCTGGGGCGCAGACCCGAGCCTTCACCGAGGAGCCACCATGAGCGACTGGCAGCGGCCTTCCACCGGCGACCCGTCCGGCGAGTGCCTTGAGGTGCGGTTCGTCGACGGCGTCGTCGAGATCCGCGAGTCGGACGGGAGCGGCGTCGTCGTCCGCACCACTCCGGAGAAGTGGGAGGCCTTCCTCCTCGGCGTCCAGGCCGGGGAGTTCGACCACTTCGTGGCCGACGTCTGACGGTACGACGACGGCCGGTCGGGTGGCGGGCGCCCCCCGGGCGCCGGCCCCGGGGTGTAGGCTATTTTGCGTGCGCGGCGCGGGGGTGGGGGGGGGCGGCCGCCGGCGTAGCCCAAACGGGC
>NZ_JBHWGD010000139.1:0-11721 GCF_042733235.1 Kitasatospora sp. NPDC059722 | reverse complement strand
CGTGGGGCCCCACGCCTGCGGGTACCCCGCGGGCCGGGGGGGGGCCCGGCCCCCCGGGGGCCCCGGCCGCTGGTTCTCGTCTAGTTCTCGTCGGCGGAGCGGGAGTGCCGGGCGGCGAACTCCGGCTTCGCCGAACGGGGCTCCCTGGGCTGGACGTTGACCAGCCAGACCAGCCAGCCGACGAACAGCACGGCGAGCAGCAGGAGGGAGAGGCCGGCGACGATCAGAGCGTTCACCGGCTCACCGGGACGCGTCGGGAACGACGGAGGGGCGACGGAAGCGGCATGGGTGTCTCCGGTCGGGGATGGCGAGCCTGCCGGCCGTTCATCTGGTCGGGATTCAGGGCCGCTTGATGGGCCGTGGGCGACAACCGGTCGGCGAGTGACTCGGCTTCGACCCTAGGGTCGAAGTACAAGACTTGCTACCGAGAGAGTGGACGTTCACTCCATCGTGGGGTATCCCCCGTTTCGGTAGCTAGGGTCCGGTTTGCACGGCACACTTCACCGGAAGCATCGACGGACCCCGCGACCCGGAGAAGAGAGTCATGCCACCCCGCTTGTCGCCGACCGTGCGCCAGCAGCGCCTTGGCATCGAGCTGCGCAAGATGCGCGAACGCGTGGGCGTGACGCCCAAGACCCTGGCCGCCGCCCTGGGCACCGACCTGCCCAAGATCTCCCAGATGGAGAACGGGAAGTCCGGCATCAGCGCCGACCGGCTCCGGGCCTGGGCGCGCACCTGCGGCCTCACCGGTGGCCGCTACCTCGACGCGCTGCTCACGATGACCCAGGACCGCCGCAAGTACTGGTGGGACGGCTACCGCGGGCGCATCCCGAGCGGGATCATCGACATCGCGGAGATGGAGCACCACGCCGAGTCGCTCACCATCCTGCACACCAGTTTCATCCCCGGGCTCCTGCAGACCTCCGCCTACGCCAACGCCGTGTTCGCGCGCCTGCGCCCGCCGCTGCCCCGGCAGGAGACCGACGTGCGCACCGCGTTCCGGATCCAGCGCCAGCGCGTCCTGGTCGAACGGCCGAAGCCGTACACCGCCTTCGTCCACGAGTCCGCGCTGCGCATGCAGTTCGGCGGCCCGGTCGTGCTGCGCGACCAACTGCTCAGCCTGCTGGAGGACTCCGAGCGCCCCGGGGTGGAGATCCGCGCGATCCCGTTCAGCGTGGACACGTTCCCCGGCTCCGGGGAGAGCATGTACCTCGCCCGCGGGCCCGTTCCGGAGCTCGACACCGTCCAGATCGACCTCTCGCAGGGGCCGAAGTTCGTGCACAGCGAGGCCGACCTGCGGGCCTACCGCGAGATCAGGACGGAGACCGACGCGATCGCCCTCGGCGCCGACGACTCACGGGAGTTCATCCGGACCATACTGAAGACAGCGTCCTCATGAACAGCTGGCAGAAGTCCTCGGCGAGCGCCGAGGCCAACGAGTGCGTCGAGATCCGCACCGCCGACGGGCTGGTGGAGATCCGCGAGTCGGAGAGCGCCGAGGTCGTCGTGCGCACCACCCCGCGCAAGTGGGCGGCCTTCGTGCGGGGGGTGAAGGCCGGGGAGTTCGACCGCCACGGCGACTTCGGCGGGTTCCAGGCGCCGGGCGCGCCCTGACCGCCGGGGCGCGCCGTTAATCCACGGTCCGGCCGCACCCGCGACGGTAGGCTTTGGCACCCACAGTGGAACCCTGCGCCTGGCACGGCACCCCGGGCGGGGTGCGCGTGCGGGAGAAATCGGAGCATCCCAGGATGGCTCGGCACCTGATCACCAGCGCCCTTCCGTACATCAACGGGATCAAGCACCTGGGCAACATGGTCGGGTCCATGCTCCCGGCGGACGTCTACTCCCGCTACCTGCGCCAGCGCGGCCACGAGGTGCTGTACATCTGCGCGACGGACGAGCACGGCACGCCCGCCGAACTCGCCGCGCAGGAGGCCGGACTGCCGGTCGCCGAGTTCTGCGCACGGGCGCACGACGCGCAGCGCGCGGTGTACGACGGCTTCGGCCTCTCCTTCGACCACTTCGGCCGCAGCTCCTCGCCGCAGAACCGGGAGATCACCCAGGAGATCGCCCGCGAGCTCCAGCGCAACGGCTTCATCGAGGAGCGCGCGATCCGCCAGGTGTACTCCAACGCCGACGGCCGCTTCCTGCCGGACCGCTACATCGTCGGCACCTGCCCGCACTGCGGCTACGACAAGGCCCGCGGCGACCAGTGCGAGAACTGCACGCGCGTGCTGGACCCGACCGACCTGCTGGAGCCGCGCTCGGCCATCAGCGGCAGCGCCGACCTGGAGGTGCGGGAGACCAGGCACCTGTTCCTGCTCCAGTCGAAGCTGACCGAGGAGGTCGAGGAGTGGATCTCGGCCCACGCCGACGACTGGCCGGTGCTCGCCTCGTCGATCGCCCGCAAGTGGCTCACCGAGGGCCTGCAGGACCGCTCGATCACCCGTGACCTGGAGTGGGGCGTCCCGGTGCCGGCCGACGTGTGGCCGGAGCTGGCCGCCGAGGGCAAGGTGTTCTACGTCTGGTTCGACGCCCCGATCGAGTACATCGGCGCCACCAAGGAGTGGGCGGACGCGGCCCCGGCCGGGCAGCTGCGGGACTGGAAGTCCTGGTGGTACGAGGCCGACGACGCCGTCCGCTACACCGAGTTCATGGCCAAGGACAACGTCCCGTTCCACACGGTGATGTTCCCGGCGACGATCCTCGGCTCGCGCCGCCCGTGGAAGAAGGTCGACCAGGTCAAGGCCTTCAACTGGCTGACGTACTACGGCGGGAAGTTCTCCACCAGCCAGAAGCGCGGCATCTTCACCGACGTCGCCCTGGAGCTGCTGCCGGCCGACTACTGGCGCTACTTCCTGATGGCGCACGCGCCCGAGTCGGACGACTCCAGCTTCACCTGGGACCTCTTCGCCGCCGTCGTCAACAAGGACCTCGCCGACACCCTCGGCAACTTCGTCAACCGGGTGCTGACCTTCAGCCGCAAGCGCTTCGGCGACGACGTCCCCGGCGGGCACGCCGCCGGCGAGGCGGAGGAGCGGCTCGGCGCGCAGATCGCCGGCCTCCTCGCCGAGTACGAGGCGCAGCTCGACGCGCTCAACTTCCGCAAGGCGGCGCAGGCCCTGCGCGCCCTGTGGAGCGCCGGCAACGCGTACCTGGACGAGAAGGCGCCGTGGCTCCAGGTGAAGACCGACCCGGAGGCGGCGGCGCTGACGCTGCGCACGGCGATGAACCTGATCCACCTGTACGCGGTGGTGTCGGAGCCGTTCGTCCCGGCCACCGCGGCGGCGATGCGCGGCGCGTTCGCCGTGGCCGACGACTCCCCGGCGGCGTCCCGGCGCTGGGTCGCCCCGGAGGAGGCGCGGTCGCTCGACCTGGTGCCGGCCGGGACGGGGTTCACCGTGCCGCCGGTGCTGTTCGCCAAGATCACCGACGACGACCTGGCGGCGTGGACGACGCGCTTCGGCGGCGAGTAGGGGCTCGCGGGCGGACTCCCGGGGAGCGCGGGGCGTCAGGGAGCGGCCGTCTCGGCGGTGACCCACGCGAGGTAGCCGGGGCTGCCCGCGACCACCGGGACGGCGATCACCTCGGGCGTCTCGTACGCGTGGCGCCCGGTGAGGAACGCGCTCAGCCGGTCGGCGAGTCCGGCCCTCGTCTTGAGGTCGATCCGCCACTCCTCGGCGTCCTGCACCTCGCCCTCCCACCAGTAGACGGACCGGACCGGGTACACCTGCGCGCACGCGGCCAGCCGCTCGCGGACGGCGGCGGACGCCAGGGCCCGGGCCAGGTCCTCGGTCTCGTGGGTGGTCGTCACGACGACGAAGCCGGGCGCGGTTCCGGGGTCGTCCGCGTGCTCGGTTCCGAGCCCGGTTCCGGGCTCGTTCTCGTGCTCGTTCTCGTGCTCGTCGGCGGTCATGGGGCGACGGTACCGGTCCCCGGACGCATTGGTCCCCGGGGCGGCACCGGCGTCCCGGCGCCACCCCCGGGGGGGCTCCGGGGCTACCGGGCCGCGCGGGCGGTGTGGACCGTCATCGCGGACAGGTAGAAGGCGTCCGTCCGGTGCAGGATCCCGGTCGGGGCGTCCTCGTCCAGCAGGGCCGCCAGCGTCGCCGCGTCCTGCGGGTCCAGGTGGTCGGCGAGCTGGTCGTGCAGGCGGGCGAGCTGGGCGCGCAGGTGCTCGCGGGCGGGGGCGGCGAGCGGGGCCGGGTGGTCGATCAGGAAGGTCCGGGTGCCGGTCGGGGTCAGGCCGGCCCGGCCGAGCATGGCCGGCCAGTCCTCGATCTCCTCGGTGGCGCCCGGCAGTTCGGCGCGCATCGTGCTGAAGCCCGCCTCGTGGGCCGCGTCCAGCCGGGCCTGGAAGCCGGCCCTGCCGAGGCCGAAGTCGCGCGGCAGGTAGCGCAGCGGCAGCCCGCGCTCGGCGACGGCCAGCAGCCCGCCGGGGCGCAGCAGCCCGGCCAGGCCGGTGAGCGCGGTCTGCTGGTCGCCGAGGTGGTGGATCGCGTTCGCGGACCAGATCAGGTCGGCCTCGCCGAGCTTGCCGAACTCCTCGGGCAGATCGGCCTGCCGGGTCTTCAGCCGGCCGCCGGAGCGGTTCCGGGCGCGCTCCAGCAGCGCCGCCGACTGGTCGACCGCGACCACCTCGGCGGCCGGGAAGGCCTCGGCGAGCAGCCCGGCGAGCACGCCCGGGCCGCTGCCGACGTCGAGCACCCGGCGGACCTCGCCGCCGGTCAGCCCGCGCAGCCAGTGGGCGGCCGCGGTGACGGCGGGGGCCTTCAGCTCGGCCTCGCGCTCCAGGTGGGCGGCGAGCGCGTCCCAGTCGAAGTCGGCGGCGGGGACGTGGTCGTGGCCGTGCTCGTGGCCCTGGCCCTTGGTGGGCTGGTGATGGTGGTGGCCGGACATCCGGGGTCTCCGATCGTCGGGGTCGTCGGTGCGGTGGTGCGGCGTACGGGAGGGAGCCTCCCCGCTCGGGCCGTCGGCGCGGCGGCGGACGCGCGGTGCGCGGTCACCTCCACCGCCAGGCTGCGGCCGTCGCCGCCGAATCGGCAAGCTTTGTTGCCGTTCCCGCAAATCGGGCCCAGCCGCGGCCCCGCGCTCAGCCGCCCGTGCGCCGCCAGTACGACCGGACCGCGACCGCCAGCGCCACCCCGTACACGGCGAACGCGCTCATCCCGACCCAGCCCACCATCAGCGCGTCGTCCGGCGTCGGCAGGTCGCCCGTCCGGATCGTCGTCACGCCGACCGTGCACAGCGACAGGTAGCCGACCCCCAGCAGCCCGTACGGCGCCAGCGTGCCGGCCCCGATCAGCGCGGGGGTGAGCGGCAGCCAGCGCGGCACCCGGCGGCCGCTCAGCACCAGGGTCCACCGCGGGAAGACCTGCCCCCACGGCCGGACCAGGCCCCACAGCAGGAACACCCCGAGCGCGGCCATCAGCGCGGTGGCGTCGATCCCCCAGTCCTCCAGGGTGAGCCAGAGCCCGGAGGCTCCGTTGCGCTCGTTGGTCACCCGCATCCGGGCACCGTCGATCCCCGCGAAGCTGCCGCCGAAGGCCCAGTCGAGCTTCATCACGACGTACGGGACGAAGGCCAACGTGCCTGCCCATGCGGCGAGTTGAACGGCCGCCGGGGCCTCCGACGGAGCCGGCGCCGGAGCCCGGTGCCCGGCGGGCGGCCGCACGCGCGTGGCACCCACCAGCAGCACGACGCCGACCGCCGACAGCGCGTGCAGCACCGCCCCCGGGCCGCTGTCCACGGCCTCCCCGGTCAGCAGCATCAGCACGTCCGTCAGCAGCCCCCAGGCCGCCACCGCCGCCGGTCCGGCCAGCCCCCACAGCACCGCCCGCAGCCCCGGCCCCGGCCTCCCCCGGGCCGACGCCACCCCAGCCGCCACCCCAGCCGCCACCCCGGCCGGCACCGCGACCACCCCCGCCCCGGCGACCGCCCAGCCCGGCCAGACGGCCCCGAACAGCTCCGTCCCGCTCAGCGCGCAGCCCGTCCCGAACCCGGCACAGGCGACACCCCAGCCGATCACACCCCACGCGTTCCTCGTCATGCCCCCACGCTCGCCCGCGCGGCCCCGCCCCGGCCTCCTCCGCCCCGACGAACCCGCTCCCCCCGCCGGGGGATCCCGCGCGCCGGGCCGCGGACGGACGCTTGCGTTGGAGTGCACTCCAACTCCTAGCCTCTGACGCAACGAACGGGACACCCAAGACCTTCGGGGGAGAACCACCATGCGCTACCGCGTCCTCGGCGGCACCGGCATCGAAGTCAGCGCCTACTGCCTCGGCACCATGATGTTCGGCGCGATCGGCAACCCCGACCACGACGACTGCGTCCGGATCATCCACACCGCGCTCGACCGCGGCATCAACTTCGTCGACACCGCCGACATGTACTCGGCGGGCGAGTCCGAGGAGATCGTCGGCAAGGCGCTGGCCGCCCGCGGCGACCGGGACGACATCGTGCTCGCCACCAAGGTGCACTTCCCGATGGGCGAGGGCCGCAACCGGGGCGGCAACTCCCGGCGCTGGATCGTCCGGGAGGTCGAGGAGAGCCTGCGGCGGCTGCGCACCGACCGGATCGACCTCTACCAGGTGCACCGGCCGGACCACACCACCGACGTGGAGGAGACCCTCTCCGCGCTCGGCGACCTCGTCCGGGCCGGCAAGATCCGCGCCTTCGGCTGCTCGACCTTCCCCGCCGAGCAGATCGTCGACGCCCACCACGTCGCCGAGCGCCGCGGCCTGCCGCGCTTCCGCACCGAGCAGCCGCCGTACTCGCTGCTCGCCCGCGGCATCGAGGCGAACGTGCTGCCCACCGTCCAGCAGCTCGGCATGGGCGCGCTGACCTGGGGACCGCTGGCCGGCGGCTTCCTCACCGGGCGCTACCGCAAGGGCCGGGCGATCGACCTCACGCAGGGCCGCGCCGCCCTCCACCCGGGCCGCTTCGACCCGGAACTGCCGCTCACCCAGGCCAAGCTGGACGCCGTCGAGGCCTTCACCGCCCTCGCCGAGGACCTCGGCCGCACGCTCCCCGAGCTGGCCGTCGCCTTCCCGCTCGCGCACCCGGCCGTCACCTCGGTGATCCTCGGCCCGCGCACGATGGAGCAGCTCGAATCCGCGCTCAAGGGCGCCGACCTCGTCCTCGACGACGCCACCCTCGACCGCATCGACGCGATCGTCCCGCCCGGCACCGACCTCTACCGGGCGGACGGCGTCTGGCAGCCGCCCGCACTCACCACCCCCGCGCTGCGCCGCCGCCCCGCCGCGGACCGCTCCGCGGACTGACGGGCCCCCACGGGGGAGCCGGTGACGCCGGCTCCCCCGCCGCCCTCACGGCTCCCGGGGCGCCGCGAAACAGTGCACGACGACGGTCCGTCCGCCGCCCCACTGCTGGTCGGCGCTGCCCAGCCAGGTCCAGCCGAGACGCCGGTAGCAGGCCACCGCCGCCGCGTCGGTGGCGAGGACGTCGAGGACCGGGTGCAGTCCGAGCGCCCGCGCGTGGGTCAGCGCGTTCGCCAGCAGGCGCGCCCCGACGCCCCGCCCGCGCGCGGCGGGGGCGACGTACAGCCGGTTCACCACGGCGGTGAGCTCGGGCCGGGCGCCGGTGCGGCGGCTCCACAGCCCCGGGGCGGCGTCCCCCGGGGCGCTGCGGGAGAGGGCGACGTGCCCGAGGATGCGGCCGTCCGCCTCGGCCACCCAGGCGGCGAGGAGCCCCTCGGGGGTGAGCCAGGCGGCGGGGCGGTCGGGCCAGTCGGACGGGTAGCCGTCGGTGGCGTGGACGTCGCCCAGCAGCCGGACGCATTCGGCGAGGTCCGGGACGCGGCGCCGGCGGACCGGCACCCCCGCCCCGGTCTGCCGGGCACCGGACGCGACGACGTTGGCGCGTTCTTCAAGGTCAGCCATGCCGGTACGTTACCGGCCGGGCCTCAGCCCCGCAGCAGGTCGACCACCCCCGCCAGGTCCTCCTCACCGCCGCCGAGCGCGAGCCTGCGCTCCATCAACCGGAAGTACGGCGCCAGGAGTTCGTCGCTCACGCCCTGCTCCTCGGCCGTGCCCAGCAGCGTCCGGCGCCCGGCCACCTGCATCGCCAGGTTCGAGACCACGTCCTTGGCGTAGTCGCCGCTCTCCAGCTGGTCCGCCGTCCTGGCGATCGACCCGGTCATCGCCGTCAGCCACCCGGCCAGCAGCGGCGCGAGGTCGCCGGGCGTGACCGCGCCCTCCGCCCTGACCAGCGCGAACGCGTGCGCGACCCCGGCGAACATCCCGTACATCGCGCTGAGCAGCGCCACGTCGTGCAGCGCCGCGTGCCCCGGGTCCGCCCCGACGTACCGCGGGCCGGCCGGCACGGCGAGCACCTCCGCGTGCTCCTCGAACAGCGCGGACGAACCGCTGTAGAACACGTACGGCCCGGCCGCCGGGACGCCGATCATCGGCGGGACGGCCATGATCCCGCCGTCCAGGTAGCGCGCGCCGCGCCCGGCGGCCCACCCGGCGCGGGCCCGGGCCTGGGCGGGGGTGCCGGTGACCAGGTTGACCACGTCCTTCCCGGCGAGGTCCGCGTCGTCCAGCGCCTCCGCCACGGAGGCGTCGTCGAGCAGGCACACGACCACCAGCCGGTTGGCCGCGACGGCCTCCGCGGCACTCGCGGCGACGACCGCGCCCTCGGCGGCGAGCACCCCGGCCCTGGCCGGGCCGCGGTTCCAGACGGTCAGCGGGTGCCCGGCGGCGAGCCAGGCACGGGCCAGGGCGGTGCCCATGGCGCCGAGCCCGAGCAGGGTGACGGGGGTCTTCTCAACTTCGGTGCTTCCCATGGGAATCAGCCTCTTCGCGGCACCGTTGACGATCAAGTACGCACGTGGAAGTGGGTGGTTACCCTGGGGTGAGCGACGAGGTCGGAAGGGGTGGGGGCATGGCGACCGTGCCGAGGCCGGGGGCGTACGTCTGCGGGATCGACGCCGCGATGGACGTGATCGGCGGCAAGTGGAAGGTGCTGATCCTCTGGGCGCTGGACGCCCGCCCCGGCTGCCGCTTCGGCGAGCTGCGCCGCCTGGTGCCGGGCATCACCGAGAAGGTGCTCGCCGCCCACCTGCGCGAACTGGAGGCGGACGGGATCGTGCACCGCGAGGCGCACGACGAGGTCCCGCCCCGGGTCGAGTACACGCTGACCGACGCCGGCACGCGCCTCAACGCGGCGCTGGCGCCACTCGGCGCGTGGGGACGGGACCACGTCCTCGGCACGAGCCCGCACCCGCACTGAAAGGCCCCGAACGGACCCATGCACCCCGACACCACCGCCACCCTGCACGGCGAACGCCTCGACCTCGTCCCGCTGCGGCCCGAACACGCCGAGGAGATGGCCGCCGCCCTCGCCGACCCGGCCCTGCACGCCTTCACCGGCGGCACCCCGGACGGCGCCGACGCCCTGCGCACCCGCTACGCCCGGCTCGCCGCCGGCTCCCCCGACCCCGCCGAGACCTGGGGCAACTGGGCGCTGCGCCTGCGCGCCGACGGCCGCCTCACGGGCTACGTCCAGGCCACGGTCCGCGGGGACGGCGCCGAGCTCGCCTGGGTGGTCGGCACGCCCTGGCAGGGCCGCGGCCTCGCCGCCGAGGCCGCCCGCACCCTGCTCGCCCACCTGACCGCCGCCGGCATCACCACCGTGACGGCCCACATCCACCCCGACCACCACGCCTCCGCCGCCGTGGCCCGCGCCCTCGGCCTCACCCCGACCGCCGAGCAGCAGGACGGCGAGACCCGCTGGCAGGCACGCGTCGGCCCGGCCGCCTGACCCCACCGCCACCCCCTGCCCCACCCTCCCCGGAATGCCACCCCCACCCGATGGGGTTGGATACAGCCATGGCATCACGTGCACGAGTACGCGCCCCCGAGCTGGTCGGCGCAGGCGGTTGGCTGAACACCGGCGGCAAGGAGCTCACCCTCGCCGACTTCCGGGGCAAGATCACCGTCCTGGACTTCTGGACCTTCTGCTGCATCAACTGCCTCCACGTCCTCGACGAACTGCGCGAGCTGGAGGAGAAGCACCGCGACACCGTGGTGATCGTCGGCGTGCACTCGCCCAAGTTCGTGCACGAGGCCGACCACCAGGCCGTCGTCGACGCCGTCGCCCGGTACGAGGTGCACCACCCGGTCCTGGACGACCCGGCGCTCGTCACCTGGAAGCAGTACGCGGTGCGCGCCTGGCCGACGCTCGTGGTGATCGACCCCGAGGGGTACGTCGTCGCCCAGCACGCCGGCGAGGGCCACGCGCACGCGATCGCGCGGCTGGTGGAGGAGCTGGAGGAGGAGCACGCCGCCAAGGGCACGCTCCGCCGCGGCGACGGCCCGTACGTGGCGCCGGAGCCGACCGCCGGGGACCTCAAGTTCCCGGGCAAGGCGGTGCGCCTGGGCGACGGCCACTTCCTGGTCGCCGACTCCGGCCACCACTCGCTGGTCGAGCTGGCCGAGGACGGCGAGACGGTGGTGCGCCGGATCGGCGACGGGCAGCGCGGCCTGGTGGACGGCACCGACCCGCGGTTCAGCGAGCCGCAGGGCCTCGTGCTGCTGCCCGAGGGCCACCCGTACGACTACGACGTGATCGTCGCCGACACCGTCAACCACGCCCTGCGCGGCGTCCGGCTGGCCGACGGCCACGTCACCACGCTGGCCGGCACCGGCCGCCAGTGGTGGCAGGGCTCGGCCACCGAGGGCCCGGCCCGCGAGCTGGACCTCTCCTCGCCGTGGGACGTCGCCTGGTTCGACGGCCGGGTGTGGATCGCCATGGCCGGCGTGCACCAGCTGTGGGCGTACGACCCGGCGGCCGGGACGGCCGCCGTCGCGGCCGGCACGACCAACGAGGGCCTGGTGGACGGGCCTGCCGACGAGGCCTGGTTCGCCCAGCCGTCCGGCCTCGCGGTCTCCGCGGACGGCGAGAAGCTCTGGGTCGCCGACTCCGAGACCTCGGCGCTCCGCTGGGTTTCACGTGAAACCAAGACGGTCGAGACGGCCGTCGGCACCGGCCTGTTCGACTTCGGCCACCGCGACGGCGCCGCCGACCAGGCCCTGTTCCAGCACCCGCTGGGCGTCACCGTCCTGCCGGACGGCTCGGTGGCCGTCGCCGACACCTACAACCACGCGCTGCGCCGCTTCGACCCGGCGACCGGCGAGGTGAGCACGCTGGCCACCGACCTGCGCGAGCCGTCCGGGGCCGTCCTGGTGGACGAGGACATCGTCGTGGTCGAGTCGGCCCGGCACCGGCTGACCAGGCTGCGGCTGCCCGAGGAGGCGGTGCGGGTCGAGTCGGTCGCGCACCGCACCCAGCGCGCGGCCACCGAGGTCGCGCCGGGCCCGTTCCGGGTGGACGTGGTCTTCTCCGCGCCGAGCGGCCAGAAGCTGGACGAGCGCTACGGTCCGTCCACCCGGCTGCTGGTCAGCTCCACGCCGCCGGAGCTGCTGGTCTCGGGCGCGGGCGCGGACTCCGACCTCTCGCGCGAGCTGGTCCTCTCCGGCGAGGTCGCCGAGGGCGTGCTGCACGTGTCGGCGATGGCCGCCTCCTGCGACGACGACCCGGAGATCGAGTACCCGGCCTGCCACGTGCACCAGCAGGACTGGGGCGTGCCGGTGAAGCTGGTCGCCGACGGCGCCCGCCGCCTGCCGCTGGTGCTCGCGGGCATGGAGTAGCCCGCAGGACGTGCGGAAGGGCCCGACGGGAGTCTCCCGTCGGGCC
>NZ_JBHWGD010000138.1:0-12252 GCF_042733235.1 Kitasatospora sp. NPDC059722 | reverse complement strand
CCGGGGGTGCGCGCCGTCCAGGAATGCCTTCAGGCTGTGCTGTGGAATGCCACGGTCGGCTTGGCCCCGCTCGGACACGACCTGCCAGCGGAGTTGGTCGTCGTTCCGCTGGTCGACATGCCGCCGAGCCGAGTGGTGGCGGTGTGGAACGAGGGCGACACCAATCCGTTGGTCCGGTCGTTCGTCGAGATCGCGACGGCCGCGTACCGCCACTGAGCGGACCGGCCCAAAACGCGAAGGAGCTCCTCCCCAGGGCGGGGGAGGAGCTCCGCGGACGGCTTCTTACTTCGGATCAGGCGCGGAACGGCCCCGGAGCCAGCCCCAACGGCGGCGCGCAGTGGTTTTGGGAGGCTCGGGTGCAGAGCGGGCGGCCCCGGGAGTGACTTCGACGACGGCCAGCGCATCGGCGCTTCCGTCGAGCTTTTCGCCGCGTCTGTCACCGGCCCAGACCACCGCGCGGAATCCGTCCGGTGCGATGCCTGTCCGGTTCTCTTCGAGGAACTTCTCCAGGAGCATCTCGCCCAGATCGGAAGGCTCACCAGGCCATGCGATCACGTTCACACGGTCATCGTTCGTGGCCCACACGACGGAGTCGTCGGGCCAGATCTGCTTGCGCTGCACTGCACAGGTATAGACCGGCATGGACCCGAACCTACCTCACCGTTCCGGGAGTTCGGTAGGGAGCAGGCCCGTGTTCACCTTCCGACGGCGGTGCGGACGGCTGCGCGGACGGCGGCGAGATCCTGGTGGGAGGCCAGGCCGAGGTGGTAGAAGCGCAGCTCGGTCGCGCCGGCCGCAGCCAGGTCCGCGCACCAGGCGGGCAGGTCGGCGGGATCGCCGCCGAGGCCGGCGACGGCGCTCACGGTGGCTGCGAGGCGTCGGCCCGGAGCGGCGTACGCGCGGACGGCGGTCAGGGCGGCCTCCGCGCGGGTGGGGGTGAGCACGACGGGTACGGCGCCGCGGGCGTCCTCTGGGGCCAGGCCCGGGGACGGGCCGAAGCCGAGCGGGTCCGGCTGGGCGTGCAGGAGGACGGGGAGGTCCGAGCGTTCCGCCGCCACCGCTGCCAGCACGGACCGTCGCAGCTCGGCGGCGGTGCGCACCCGCATCCGGGCCACGGCCGCGGCCACCTCGGGGTCGAGCGCCGCGTTCTGCGCCGTACCGGCGAAGACCGGGTCGAGCGCGGCCCGGACTTTCGCGCGCAGCGCCCACGGCTCGGCGCCCTCCGCCGCGTAGCCGTCCCGGCAGTGCGGGCAGAAGCAGAGCGAGAACAGCAGCCGCGCCGCCGGCGCCAGGGACACCCCCGCGACCTTGTCGTGTGCGTGCAGGTGGTCGAAGCCGTACCAGCCGCAGGACTCCAACTCCAGTCCGGAAAGGCCCGGTTGGGCGGCGGTCTCGGCGGCCAGCGTGGCGCAGTAGAGCCGCACGGCGGGGGAGGCGATGCACAGCGCCCACGGGTAGCGGTCGCCGTAGGCGTTGAGGACGGCCGCGTCGGGGTGGCGCACGCCGAGGCGCTGCCCGTGTGCGAGGACCGTCCAGGCGTACACCTCCACCCCGGCCTCGGCCAGCGACTCCGTGGCCCGGCCGAAGGAGCGCGGCGACCACGGCGCCTCGACCGGGCGCAGCCGTCCGGGGCCGGACCAGCGGTCCCGGTCGGGCCGGTAGTAGACGGCCGCGTGCTCGGCGGTGACGACCTTGTGGCGCGGGTGGCGGGGCGTCAGCGCACGCACGCTGTGGTAGGCGGCGGCGACGGCGGCCCGCCGGATGCCGAGCCCGGCGAGGCGTGCGCCGCAGGCCGGGTCGCCGTCCACGTCCCAGGGGTAGAGGTACGCGCCGAAGGCCGGCGTCACGCCAGCGCCTCCCGCGTGCGGTCGACGAGGTCCAGCAGCGCCCGCACGTGCTCCGGCGCCGGCTCGGTCAGCGGCGCGCGCACGCCCCCGACCGGGTGGCCCACGGCCCGCGTCGCCGCCTTGACCAGGGAGACCGCGTAGCCGGGCCGCAGGGTGCGCAGTTCGACGTAGGGCCGCAGGAAGAGCTCGATCAGCACCGTCAGCGTGCCCCGGTCGTCCTCGGCGAAGGCGCGGTGGAAGGCGAGCGCGATGTCCGGGGCGAAGCAGAAGACGGCGGACGAGTAGAGCGGCACGCCGATGGCGCGGTAGGCGAGCTGGGTCATCTCGGCGGTCGGCATGCCGTTGAAGAACAGGAAGTCCGGGTGTCCGGCGGCGCGGACGGCGCTGACGGTGCGCAGCATCCGGTCGAGGTCGCCGAGGCCGTCCTTGAAGCCGATCACGCCGGGCAGCGCGGCGAGGCGGGCGACGGTGCCGGGCTCGTAAGCCGTCCGGTCGCGCTGGTAGAGGATCAGGTCGAGCGGGGTGGCGTCGGCGAGTGCGGTGATGTGGCGGACGAGGCCGTCCTGGCCGCCCTCGGGGCCGTACGGGGGCAGGACGAGCAGGGCGTCGGCGCCCGCGTCCTGCGCCGCGCGGGCGTAGGCGAGGGCGAGTGCGGTGCCGTAGCCGGTGCCGGCGACGACGGGCACGCGTCCGCCGGCCGCGTCGACGGCGACGGAGACGCAGCGTTCGTACTCGGCGGGGGCGAGGGCGGGGAACTCTCCGGTGCCGCAGGCGGCGAACACGGCGGCGGGGCCGTCGTCGAGGCGCGCGTCGAGGTGGGCGCGGTGGGCGCCGGGGTCGAAGGAGCCGTCGGGGGCGAAGGCGGTGACGGGGAAGAAGAGGAGCCCGTCGATCGGGAGCGGGCCGGTGCGTGCGGGCACGGGGTGGGTCCCTTCGTGGAGAGCGTCCAGCGGTGGGAACACCGAGGAGCGTAGGAGGGCCCGCGCGCGGAGGTCAAGGGATAGGCGTTCCCATATCTGAATGACAGTCAGTCTTGTGAACTGCCTTCGGGCTTTGTGAGCATGGGGTGCACCCGTCCCCGGTCCAGGGAGTCACCGTGTCCCGCATCCTCGTCACCGGCGCGGCAGGCGCCGTCGGCAGCCTCATCCGCCCCCGGCTCGCCCGCCCCGGCCGCACCCTCCGGCTGCTCGACCTCGTGCCGCTCGACCCCGGCGAGGGCGAGGAGGCCGTCCAGGCCTCCGTCACCGACGCCGACGCGATGCGCGCCGCCTGCGAAGGCGTCGACGCCGTGATCCACCTCGGCGGGATCTCCCTCGAAGCCCCCTGGGAACGGATCCTCGACGTCAACATCCACGGCACCTACACCGTCTTCGAGGCCGCCCGCCGCGCCGGCGTGCCCCGCGTCGTCTTCGCCTCCTCCAACCACGTCGTCGGCTACCGCACCCCCGCCGAGTACCCGCTCACCGCCGACACCCCGCCACTGCCCGACACCTACTACGGCGTCTCCAAGGCGACCGGCGAGGCCCTCGGCGCGCTCTACCACCACCGCTACGGCCTCGACGTCATCTGCGTCCGCATCATGACCTGCTTCGCCGAACCGCCGAACCCCCGCGCCCTCTCCACCTGGCTCTCCCCGGACGACTGCGCCCGCCTGCTGGAGGCCTGCCTGGCCGTCGAGAAGCCCGGCTACCGCATCGTCTACGGCGTCTCGCCCAACACGCGCGGCGGCTGGGTCTCCCTCGACGAGGCCCGCGCGCTCGGCTACGCCCCGGCCGACGACGCCGAGGTCCACGCCGACGCCGTCCACGCCGCGCACGGGCGGCCCGCCCACGACGACCCCGTCTTCGCCTACTTGGGCGGGCCCTTCACCTTGCCCGACCTCGACGCCGACCGCTTGTAAGGCCCTGCGGCCCCTCGGGGGCGAGCGGGATTCAGGCGCGCAGGCCGAGTTCGATCTGCTCCAGGGTGCGGCCCTTCGTCTCCGGCACGAGACGGAGGGTCAGCACCAGCAGTACCGCGTTGACGCCGGCGAACACGTACATCGAGCCGCCGACCCCGAGGTGGTGGCGGTCGGACATGACCGGGTAGCCGGCGGTGACCACGCCGGTCGCCGCCCACAGCACCACCGCCGCGACGCCCGTCCCGGCGCCGCGTGCCTTGAGGGGGAACACCTCCGCCATCATGACCCACACCACCGCGCCCCAGCCCAGCTCGTACCCGGCCAGGTAGAGGACGAGCAGCACGACGGTCAGCGTGCCGAGGGCGGCCTTGTCGTGGACGTGCGTGACGACCCAGCCGGTCAGGCCCAGCGTCACCACCATCACGGCGCTGCCGATCAGCAGCAGCGGCTTGCGGCCCCAGCGGTCCACGACGAACACCACCCATGCGGTGAAGGCGAGTTTGGTGATGCCGAGGATGATCGCCGAGAGGAGTGCGGTGTCGGTGGTGAGCCCGAGTGAGACGAGCATCGTCGGGAAGTACGCGTTGATCGCGTTGACGCCGCCGAACTGCTGCCCGACCGCGAGCAGCAGGGCCACCAGTAGCATCGGCCGCACCCAGGGGGCCCACAACTCCCGTACGCGGTAGGCGGTCTGCGCGGCATCGAGCCGGATCACCGCGCGGATCGAGGCGAGTTCGGCCTCGATCTCCCCGGCCGGGTGGGTGGCCGCAAGGACGGCCCTGGCCTCGTCCTCCCGGCCGAGGTTGACCAGCCAGCGCGGCGTCTCCGGCAGGAACGCGAGCCCGGCGACGAGGATCACGGCGGGCACCAGCGCGCCCGCGAACATCCAGCGCCACTGGTGGTGCGGCTGGAGCCAGTAGTCGACGAGGAACGCGATCAGGATGCCGCCGACGATGAAGATCTGGTTGAGCGAGCCCATCGCGCCCCGGATCCGCGCCGGCGCGAGCTCGGACAGGTACGTCGGCACGGTGGCCGAGGAGAGGCCGACCCCGAGGCCGAGCACCGTCCGGAAGCCCACCAGCGCACCGAAGTCCGGCGCGAGCGCGCACGCGAGCGTGCCGACGATCACCACGCCGCCGGCCGCCATGATGGTGCGGCGGCGGCCGATCCGCCCGTTGAGCCGCGCGGCCAGGCCCGCGCCGAGCATCGCGCCCGCGGACAGCGAGGCCGTCAGGACGCCCTGCTCGAAGCCGGACAGCTGCCAGGACTTGGCGACCACGACGAGGATGCCCGCGATCACGCCGAGGTCGTAGCCGAAGAGGACGCCGCCGAGTGCGCCGAAGGAGTACAGGAGGACGGGCTTGATCCTGCGGGGAGTGGGGCCGGGCCGGCTCATGGGGGATCGCCTCGTCTCGGGGGTGGCGCGCGGGTGATGGGTGCCGTGCGAGGGAGGTGCCGTGCGAGGGAGGTGCGGTACGGGGAGTGAAGCGGTCGGCGGGGTGGTGGTCAAGACCTCTCGTCCAGATCCGCGAATCCGGAGAGAAGCCGAATGCGGAGTTGTGGGCGGGTATTTGGCGATTGGCCCGTTCAAAGGGCTGAACTGTGAACGGGATTCGGAACGCCGAGGAACACAACGATGGCCCCCGCCCAGTGAGGGCAGGGGCCATCGGCGCGCAGGGGGGACGATCGTGTCCTGGAGCGCGTCAGAGGTCGGCGCGGCCGCTGAGGGACTTGACGAACTGGTAGGCGTCGATGGTGCCCCAGCCGGTGGCGAGGTTGTAGCCCGGGCCGGCCGAGTAGCCGGTGACCCCGTGGGCGGAGTTGTCGCCGCTGGTCACGTCCAGGATCCCGTGCGGGTGGTCGGCGTCCTGGCCCTGCGCGAGCGGGTAGAGGCGCGGCCCGAGGGCGCCGAGGCGGGTGCCTGCTGCCTGGTCGGCCAGCGCGGTGACGCCGGCCAGCATCGGGGTGGCCTGGCTGGTGCCGCCGATGACCTCCCAGCCGGTGTGTGCCGGGTCGTAGCTGCTGTAGATCCAGGCACCACCCTGCGGAGAGGCGCTCATGCTGAGGTCGGGGATGCCGCGGTTGGCACCGGTGGTGGCCGCCACGCCGGCCTGGTAGTCGGGACGGGCGAACACCCGGGATATCCCACCGCCGGTGGCGCCGCCGTTTCCGTCGTTCCAGACTTCGTCGGGCGAGAGCCGGGTGCCGCTGTCGTCCAGATACATCCTGGTGCCGCCGACGGCGGTGACCAGCGGGTCGGAGGCGGGCCAGCCCACCTCGCGCTGCTGGTAGTAGGTCTTGCCGTCGAGCATCTTGTCGGTGGCGCCGTTGTCGCCGCTCGCGGCCAGCACGGTGGTGTTCTGCGCGGCGGCGGCCTGCAGGCCGTAGCGCAGGTTCTGCAGCAAGTGGTAGTCGCCCGCCCGGCCGGCCTCCTCGGCGAAAGTGTCCTCGGTGGCGCCCAGGCTGAAGCTGATCACGTCACCGCGGCCCTTGGCGGCCAGGTCCTTGATCGCGTCCATCATCTCGGGGAATCCGGAGGTGCCCTCGTTCTCGGAGGTGCCGGTCTCGACCAGCAGGATGTGCGCGCCGGGCGCCACGGCATGGGCGTACTCGACGTCCAGGGTGGTCTCGCCGGCCCAGGCGGTGTGCTCCTTGTTGGTCGGATCGAAGGCCGGCACGTTGCCCCACTTGACCACCTCGACCTGGGTGTCGGGCAGCCCGTACTGGCGGTCGAAGGCCTCCAGGTCGTGCTGGACCGTCGGCGAGCCGAAGGAGTCGACGATGACGATCGTGCGGCCGGTGCCGTCGATGCCCGCGTCGTACAGCGGCTGCAGGTTGTAGGCGGTGCGGTAGTGCAGCGGGCCGTAGCAGTCCGTGCCCGACTGGGCCTGGCAGTCGGCGGTGGAACTCGGCGCCGTCGCGTCGACCCGGTGCAGGTGCCCGGCACTCGCAGGTATGGGGCGGGCGTGCGCGGTGGGGTGGTGTGCGGCCGTGGCGTTCGGCTGGGCGGAGGGCAGCAGCGTCGTGACCGTGGCGACGGCGGTGGCGCCGAGGGCGGTCAGGGCGGTGCGCTTGGAGGAGGGCATGGGTCATCCCCAGTGGAGGTGTCGGGATTCCGCGCGGTGCGGTGGATGCCGGGTGCGCGGCGCCCGGGCCGGCGGAGGGGTCTGCGGGCCACGGGCGTCGGTCAATGTGATTGCCAGACTGGCAACTTCCGCACCACTGTGAACACCCGTCGATCGGCGGGTGACGAAGCAGCCGGTCGGCGGCTCTCGGTGGTGCCGGGCCAGCGGCTAGGTGTGCCGCCCGTTTCGGCTTGGCGCGTCAGACCATGTCGGTGGCACGGGGCAAGGCCAAGGACGCCGTGCTCGACCAGGACGGCACCCGGCACCTGCGCTACGAACGCACCTACGCCGGCCGGGTACGGCGGCGGGGGCGACGGTGCGTTTCGTCAGAACCATTGACTGAATTTTAAGTCAGTCCCTAGGGTGGCGCCGCCCCCCGTGATCACGGAATGCCGGGGTAGTCGACGTGGGCCGCGGACGGCCCCGCACACAGAAGGCCATCACATGGGGAAAATCGCCTCGAACGCCGAGGGCCACGCACGTCCCGCAGGCATCGAACAGCACTCGATCGACTGGGTGCCCCTGGACGAGCGGCACGGCGAACCGTCGAGCATGGGCGCCATCTGGTTCGTGGGCAGCCTCAACCTCACCGGTCTGGCGACCGGAGTCGTCACGCTCTCGATGGGCGCCTCGCTCGTCTGGACGGTGATCGCCACCGTGCTGGGCTCGCTCTTCGGTACGTTCTTCATGGCGTTCCACGCGGCCCAGGGGCCCCAGTTGGGACTGCCCCAACTCGTGCAGTCACGGCCGCAGTTCGGCTACCTCGGGGCCGCGCTCACGGTGTGGGTCTTCGCCCTGGTCAACTACGTGGCGTTCAACACCTCGGACGCCCTGCTGTCCGGTCAGGCCATGAACACGCTCTTCGGGATCCCCAACGTGGTCGGCTATCTGATGGCCGCGATGGTCGCGGCCGTGATCGCCCTGTTCGGCTACGACTGGATCCACCGCTTGAACAGGTGGCTGACCTGGCCCTTCGTCGTGGTCACCGTGGCGGTCACGGCGGCGGCGCTGTTCGGAGGGGGGCTGCCGGCCGGCATCTGGCACCCGGGCCCGTTCGAACTCGCCCCGTTCATGCTGGTGTTCGTCTTCGTCGCCGGCTTCCAGCTGGGCTGGGCGCCGTACGTCTCGGACTACTCGCGCTACCTGAGACCCGACGTGTCCGTCCGCAGCACCTTCTGGTGGACCTATCTGCCCAGCGCCGTCTCCGGGGTGTGGGTGTTCGTCCTCGGCGCCGTGGTCTCGGCCGCCGCCCCCGCGGACACGGACCCGGTGACCGCGCTGAAGCTCGCGGCCGACCGGCTGTTCGACGGGTTCGGCACGATCGCGGTCGTGGTGCTGCTGGTCGGGCTGCTCTCCATCATGGCGATCAACCAGTACGGCGGCAGCCTCACCATGATCTCGATCGTCGATTCGTTCCGTCCGGTCCGGCCGACGCGGGCCATCCGGGTGGGGACGATCGGGATCATGCTGGTGGCCGTCGGCGCGGTCTCCACCCTCGTCGGGATCGACCGCTTCAACTGGTTCTTCGCGAACGTGGTGGTCGTGCTGACGTACCTGTTCATCCCCTGGACGGCCATCAACCTGGTGGACTTCTTCTTCGTCCGGCGCGGCCAGTACGTCGTGCGGGAGATCTTCAACCCGCAAGGCATATACGGCCGTTGGGGCTGGCGCGGGAACCTCGCCTACGTGATCGGCCTGGCGTGCATGGCCCCGTTCATGGTGATCACCGGCCTCTACGTCGGGCCTGTCGCGAAGTTCCTCGACGGCGTCGACTACTCGCTCCTGGTCGGCCTTCCGGTGGCCGGTGCGCTGTACCGGGCCTTCGCACGGAGCCTCGACCTGGCGACCGAGCGCCGGATGGTGCGGGAGGAGGGGCTGCTGACGGAACTCCACTGAGCTGATCCACCCCGGTACGTACGGCTCGGCACATCCGCGCCGGCGAGCCGCTCTTCGAAGCCGAGGGGCGCCGGACGCCGAGAGGGCGCCGAGCCGAGTCAGACCGGCGGAGGTGCCGTCGACTCGCGGAGGATCACGCGGCCCTCCACCCGGATCCGGGACGGCTCGGCGGGGCTGTCTCCGTTGAGCCGGGACAGGAGCACCTGCGCGGTGATCATGCCGATCTCGTGCAGGGGGTGGGCGAACGCGGTGACGGGCGGCCGGCAGATCTCGAACCAGTCGGCGTTGCCGAACGCGACGAAGGACAGCCGGCCGGGGACGTCCAGGCCGAGGGCGTCGGCCTCGCGCAGTGCGCCCAGCGCGAGATCGCTGCTGGAAGCGAACACCGCGGTCGGCGCGGGCCGCAATTCCATCAGGCGCCGCAACGCCTCGGCGCCCCACGCCGCCGTGTGCTCGCGCGCCATGACGTACTGCTCGGGAAGCCCGCCCTCGCCCAGGGCGGCGCCGGCGACGCGTTCGCGGGCATTGCTGAACCCGGGGTCGCCGGCGATGACCGCGATGCGTTCATGTCCGAGCGACCGCAGGCGGTCCATCAGGGCTGCCGAGCCGTCGGCCGCGGCGCCTTGGTCGCTGGCCCCCCCCCGCCGGGGGCGTGTATTACAAACATTGGCCCCCCCCCGGGGGGGGCGGGGGCCACGGGGCGGCGGGGGGGGGGTCTAGACCGGGCTGCCGGGCTTGCCGGAGTCCTTGGACTTCACCTGGCCCGACCACGGGGTGAGGGAGGAGTAGACGCACAGCGCCTCGCGGTCGTCGAACAGCCACCAGCGGCCCTGGCTCGGGTAGAAGTACCCGATCATTCCGTCCTCGGGGAGGTCGGCGGAGCTCGCCCGGTCCTGGCACATCCGGCGCGCGCTCGCCTCGACGCTCGCGACGCCGGGGTAGGAGCCGTTGCCGGGGAGCGTCACCGAGGCGAAGACCTCCAGGCGGTGCGGCTGGGCGCACGGGACGACCTGGTAGTGGTCCGACCCGCTCCGGTACGTGTGGATGTCGCCGACGGCGCAGTCGCCCGCCTGCAGGTACCAGGAGCCGGCCCGCCCCGCGACGACCGGGTGGCCGTCGGCGCCGCGCGTCGGGCCCGACGTCAGGTCGTGGTACGCGAAGGCCATGATGCCGCCGAGCATGGCGACGAAGAGGGTCCAGGTGACGGAGAACATCAGGCCGACGGCGGCGAAGCCGAAGCCGCCCTGCCGGCGGCGGAAGATCCGGCCGAACGAGCCGAGGGCGAGGCCCATCGACACCAGCGACAGCGGCGGGAGGAACCCGATGAGCCCGAGCACGAAGGAGGCGACGGCCATCCCGCTGACCTTGGCCTTCGGCTGCGGGACGAAGGGCGGCGGTACGGGGGCGCCGGGCGCGCCGGGCACGTACGGCGGCCAGGCCTGCTGCCCGGGGACCGGTCCGAACTGCCGCCCGGCGGCGAGGCCGGCGCCGGCCGGGCCGGTGGTGTACGGGTTGGCGTTGACGTCCGGAGCGGCGGCCGGGCCGGTGGTGTACGGGTTGGTGGCGTACGGGTTGGCGTTGACGTCCGGAGCGGCGGGCTGCGCGGGCACTGCGGCGGCGGGCCGGGCGTCCGCAGGCTCCGGCTCGGCGCTCGGCTTCGGTTCGACGTCGGGGGCCGGCTGGGCGGCCGACGGACCGGTGGCGGGTTCGGCGGACGGGTCGTCAATGGGCCGTGACACGGTGGCTGCTTTCCCCGGGGCGGTTCGGTGGGCGAAGGGCCCGCTCCCGGCGGGCCGCCCGGCGAATATAGCCGATGATCAGACTGCCGCTCACCCGAGATCCTCGGTAGGCGAAGGACCGGCCGAGGGACCGGGCCCCCGAAGGCGTCGTCAGCCCTCGAAGTCGTAGCACTCCCAAGGCACGACGAACGTGCCCGGTGCCACGAAGGCCTCGGGGATCCCGACCAGCCGGAGAAACGATTCGCCGCTGTCGTCCTCCGGCCCGTGCTCCACCTCGACGGCAGGGACGCCGAGGAACCCGCGCTCGAAGTGCAGCTCCGCGCGCACCGGCCGGGCCGGAGGCCGTCCGGTCAGGACGCCGAACACGCCCACGCCGTCCGCATCCGCGTCCACCACCTCGCGGACCTCGAACCGCCAGTGGTCGGCGGCCAGCGCCAGGAGCCGACGGCCGTCGTCGCGGTGGAGCACCAGGACGTCCCGCCGGGCCCGGACCAGGTCGGCGATCACGCAGCACGCCTGGAGGCCGGGCAGGCCCGGGGCGCCGACCCGGCTGAAGTCGGGGTCGGGGAAACGATTCAGCAGCGTCTGGAGCAGGTCCAGCGCGGCTGAGGCGGCCCGCCGGTGGCCGTGTTCGACGACGTCCAGCAGGATCGGCACCGCGAGCTCGGCGGCCGGGTACACCGTGCCCTCGAAGTCGTCGGTGATGGCGCTGTCCAGCAGCCTGGTCATCCCGCGCGAGGCCTGGTTGAGCGTGGTCGCGGCGGCCAGGGCCCGCAGGTTCACCGCCGTGTCGGCAGTGTAGGGGTCCCGGCGGTGCGGGTGCGCCTCCCAGTCGACGGCGTCGATCGCTTCGAAGATCGCTTCCAGGTCCACGCGCGGCATCCTGCCAGACGCCCGGGCCGCCCCCGTACGGGTTTTCAGCGCGAGTGCGACGCCAGGCTCAGCATCAGGTGCGCCGACTCCGGGTGCTGGAAGTCCGAGTGGGCGCCCGCCGGTGCCAGCCGGGTGGCCGGGCCGCCCCGGTACACCGCGCTGGCGTCGACGTTCACGATCGGGTGGTCCAGCACGGCGTGCGGGTACGGCGAACCGGCCGGGCGCAGCAGCG
The DNA here is from genome assembly GCF_042733235.1 of Kitasatospora sp. NPDC059722. Lineage (NCBI taxonomy): Bacteria > Bacillati > Actinomycetota > Actinomycetes > Kitasatosporales > Streptomycetaceae > Kitasatospora > Kitasatospora sp. NPDC059722. Next base: position 640 of record NZ_JBHWGD010000138.1, on the reverse strand, counting down.
TGGAGAACTGGTGCACCGGTGCCACGCCCGTGCCGGAGTGGCCGATGCCCGGCCGCCCCTCGGCCCGCAGGTGCCAGAAGCCGGTGGCGCGGTCCCAGCGGGAGTGGGTGAGCACGAGCGGCCCGCGCAGCGGCGCGGCGTGGGCCGGCCTGGGGTCGGACTCGGGGAACAGCCGCGGGAACAGCCGGGAGAAGGCGTCGCGGGGCGCGGCCATCTGGAAGACCAGCGCGCTGTCCACGGTGAACGGCCGCGCCGGATCGCCCGGCCGGCTCCAGCTCAGGACCCGGGGCCCGGCGGGCCGCTCGGCCGCGTGCTGGACGGCCTCGCACAGGAATCGCCCGCCGAAGGAGTGCCCGACCAGGTGCAGGTACTGGCCGTTTCGGTTGGCCAGCACGGCGGGGTCGGCCGGGTGGCCGCGGTCGGCGTCGAGGTAGCCGAGCAGGTGGCCGAGCACGTACCCGGCCTGGCCGCGGCCGGGCGCGCTCATCGCGTGCGCCCGTTCGCGGACGCGGCGGTACCCGCCGAGCGAGGGCAGGCTGGACGACGGCCAGCGCACCACGACGCACCACGGCCGGTACCCGCGCTCCAGGCCCGGGGTGGCGCCCGGGCGGGCCCGGTGGCTGTCGGGGGCGGGGGAGTG
>NZ_JBHWGD010000137.1:2018-12601 GCF_042733235.1 Kitasatospora sp. NPDC059722 | reverse complement strand
AAAGTTTGGTGTGGGGGGTGTGGTGTTTGTCAACACCCCCCCCCCCCCCCGCCCCCCGGGGGGGGGGGGGGGGGCGCGGGCCCCCCCGCCCGGCCGGGGGTGAGGGTGGTGCCGTCCGTGGTGACGACGTAGACGCTCGTCGGGTCGGAGACGCCGGCCGGCAGGGTGCGGGAGATCTCGGCGGCGGTGGCGGCGGCCGGGGTCCGGTCGCCGGCGCCGCCGAGGCCGTAGTCCATCCGGATCCCGGTCATCCCGGCGGCCAGTGCGCCGAGCCGGGCGAGGGCGGCGAGCAGCATCGGCAGTGGCCGCCGGGCAACGAGCGCGCCGAAGCGGGCGGCGAAGCCCTCGCCCGGCTGGCGGCGCAGGCTGCGGGAGGGCCAGAACATGCCGCGGCCGCAGGCGGCGAGCAGGGCGGGCATCATGGTGAGGCTGCCCAGCAGCATGACCAGGACGGCGACGGCGATGGCCGGGCCGAGCGAGCGGAACTGGCCGAAGCTGGCCACGCCGAGGGTGGCGAAGGCGGCGACGATGGTCAGCGCGGCCGAGGTGATCGCGGTGCCCACCCGGGCGGTCACCTGGGCGGCGGCTTCGCGGGCGGGCTGCTCGGGCCGGGCCCGCAGGTGCTCGCGGAAGCGGAAGAGCAGGAAGAGCAGGTAGTCGACGCCGATGCCGAGCAGGACCACGGAGACCAGCCCGGGGGTGCCGGCGTCGAGCTTGAGGCCGGTCAGCGTCGCGGCGACGGCCACGGCTCCGCCCGCCACGCTGCCGATCATGGCGACGGCGAGCAGCGGCAGCAGGGCCGCCGCCACGCTGCGGAACACCAGCACGTTGAGCAGGACGATCAGCCCCATGACGAGCGCGCTGCCGACCGTCGCGGCGGTGCGGTGGGAGTCGGCGGTGTCCACGGCGTCGGCCAGTCCCCCGGTGAACCCGGTGCGCATCCCGGCGTCGGCGAACCGGGCCACGGTGGCGTCCCGGAAGGCCCGGTAGACGCCCTGGACGCCCTCGTCCGCGGCGTTGCCGGTCAGTTCGGCGGAGAGCAGTTCGAAGCTGCGGTCGGGCGCCACCATCGCCGGGGCGACCCGTGGGGTCTGGGACCGGTCGGGGACGAGGAAGGCCGGCTCGTCGTCCTTCCTGGGCATGACGACCCGGCGCTGGGCGAGCTTCGCCGCCTCGGCCTCGACCCGCTGCTGGTCGGCGGCGGTGAGCGCCTGGCCGTCGGTCCTGGCGACCAGAACCGTGACCGTGGTGGCGTCGGGTTTCATCCCGAAGTCGTCCTCGGCGATCCGCAGTGCGGCGGCCGAGTCGTAGCTCTTGGGCAGGAAGTCCCCGGTCTGGGACTGGGTGACCCGGGCGAGCAGCATCGGGCTCAGCAGGGCCAGGGAGATTCCCAGCACCACCCAGAGGGCGATCACCTTCCACGGGTTCCTGGTTGAGTATCCGGTCAGTGCGCGGATCACGGTTTCCTCCGGCGGTGGACGCGAGCGTCCGCAAGGTGGGTCTCGGCTGCGGGGGTTCCCGGCCGGGTTCCAGACCATCACCCGGGGTGGGCCGCGGACGTCCCTGCGACGGACGATCCGCACCGGGGCCCCTGCTCCTCGGCCGGGCCCGGACCCGGGACCGTGGTCCTGGTCCGGGCCCCGTGATCGGCCGTGGGGACCATGCCGGGGTGGGGTGGGTCGATGCCAGAATGGGGTCATCGGGCCTGATCAGGGCCGATGACGGTTGGATCAGGGCCGATGACGGTTGGTCGGGGCCTGATCGGGGCCTGGCCGGGGCTCATCGGAGCCCGGTCGGAGCCCGGTCGGGGCTCAACGGGGCTCAACGGTAGGGCGCGGCGCGGGCCGGGCGCGGAGGGGAACGGACATGGGCGGGCGTCAGCGTCCCGTGGCGGAGGCGGCACTCGGGGCGGAGCGGGCAGACCCGGCGGACCCGGCGGACTCCGACGGTGCGCCGTGGACGCGCGCCGACGCGCTGCTGGCCGTCGGTGCCTGCACCATCGACCTGCTCGGCTACCTGGTGTTCAACGGGGATGCCGGTGACCACGGGGCGAGCCTGACGGGTTTCCTCCTGGTCACGCTGTCGGCCCTGCCGCTGCTCGCCCGGCGCAGCCGCCCGGTCGCGACGCTGGCCGGCGTCCTGGTGCTCCAGTCGGCGGCCGACCTGTCCGCGCCGGCGAGCCCCCACTTCGGCGCCGCGCTGGTGGTCGCCCTGTATTCGGTGGCCAGGGCCCGCACCGCCCTGGAGACGGCGGCGGCCTCGGTGGTGACGTCGGTGCTGACAGTGCTGAGCCAGAGCCACCTGCGGATGCCCGCCTGGCAGGCGGTCGTCAGCGCCCCCGTCTCCGCCCTGCTCGTGGTCGGCGCCGGCCTCGCCGTGGCGCGCTGGCAGCGGGAGGTCGCGGCCAACCGCAAGCTGCTGGCCGACCGCGCTGTGGCCGATGAACGCCGCCGCATCGCACGGGAGTTGCACGACATCGTGGCGCACCACATCACCACCATGCAGCTGATGGCCGGCGGCGCCCGGGCCAACCTCGCCCACCCGGAGGTGGTCCGGGACGCCCTGGTCACCCTGGAGTCCTCCGGGCGACTGGCCCTGCGGGAGATGCGCCAGCTCCTGGACGTCCTGCGGGCCGGCGACGAACCGGACACCGCCCCGCCCTCGCCCCAGCCCGGGGCCGAGGACCTGGGCCGGCTGGTGGACGAGTCCCGGGTAGCCGGCCTGCCGACCGACTTCGGCGTCCAGGGGCCCCGCCGCCCGCTGCCGCCCACTGTCGGCCTGACCGTGTTCCGGATCGTCCAGGAGGGCCTCACCAACGCCCGCAAGCACGCCGGGCCCGCCCGCGCGACCGTCACCCTGACGTACGGTCCGGACCGGGTCACCGTCGAGGTGCGCGACGACGGGGGCACGGCGGGCACGGCGGGCACGGGCGGCGCCGCACCGCAGGAGGCGGTGCCGGCCGGCGGCCGGAGCGGGTACGGCCTGATCGGCATGCGCGAGCGCGTCGCCCTGCACGGCGGCACCCTGCGGACCGGACCACGTCCGGAGGGCGGCTTCGCCGTCCTGGCCGACCTGCCACTGGCCCCGGAGGAAACGGCCGACGCGGCCGTCCAGCACGGAACGGCGACGGCCCGGTGAGCCCGCACGGCGACGGCCCGGTTCGGTCGAACGACGACGGCCCGGTGAGCCCGCACGGCGACGGCCCGGTGGCGGCGGCACCGGGCATCCGGGTCCTCATCGCGGACGACCAGCCGCTGGTGCGGCGCGGCCTGTCCCTGATCCTCTCCCCCGACCCGTCCTTCGAGGTGGTGGGCGAGGCCGAGAACGGGGAGCAGGCCGTCACCGCCGCCCGCCTGCTGCGCCCCGACGTCGTGGTGATGGACATCAGGATGCCCGTGCTCGACGGGGTCGGCGCGACCCGGGAGCTGGCCCGCACCCTCCCCTCCTGCCGAGTCCTCGCCCTCAGCACCTTCGACATGGACGAGTACGTGGTGGCCGCGCTGCGCGCCGGCGCCCACGGGTTCCTGCCCAAGGACGTTTCGCCGGAGGAACTGGGCGCGGCGATCCGTACCGTCCACGCCGGCGAGGCGGTGGTCGCCCCGCGCCTGCTCACCCGGCTGATCTCCACCTACGTCCGGGCCCCGGTCGGCGCCTTGCCGCCGGTCGCCGACACGGGCGGGCTGACGCCCCGGGAGGTCGAGGTGTGGCGGCTGATGGCCACCGGCCTCGACAACACCGAGATCGCCCGGGCCCTGGACATCAGCCTGTCGACGGTGAAGAACTACATCACCAGCATCTTCGGCAAGCTCGACGTCCGGGACCGCGCCCAGGCGGTCATCGCGGCCTACGAGTCCGGCCTGGTCACGGCGCGCACGGGAGGCGGGTAGCGGGGGCTTTCCGTCTGCGGGCCCCTGTCGACCGCGAGCTCGACCCGCCCAGGTCCTGGACCGAGGATCGGGACCGCTTCGCCGACTGCTGGAACGGTCCGGTGTCGGCTATGTCCTGGCGGTGCCCAAGTCCCAGTTCGGCGTGGGCTGTCCACGCATCGACTGGCTGTTCTCCCAGGCCCCGGCCGACGCCTGGCAGCGGATCTCGTGCGGTGCCCGCGACGCACCGGACTTTCCCGCGGCGCATGCTCACGATCACCGCCACGCCGACGAACGGCCACAGCCCGACCGGTTACCGAACACGCCTCAGCGCGGGGTCGTGTCGTCGGCCTCGAACGGGCCGCCGTGGCCAGGCACGATCAGGTCCGCTGCTGCCAGCACCCGCAGCCGTGAGGCGCGCAGCAGCTCGCGGTCCGGGGCTACCGGATCGTCCGCCGGGCCGTGCGCGTGCCACCACAGGTCGCCGGCGAAGGCGACGACGCCCGAGTCCGTGCCCGCCAGCAGCGTGATGTCCTCGGGGCTGTGGCCTGGGGTGCGGATCAGGCGCAGCGAGGGGGTGAGTTCGTAGCCTTCTGCGTCCCGGTTCTTCCACTGGTCGCCCTGGTACTCCACCTTGTGGTCGTGTACCCGGGCGCGGCGGAAGAGGCCGACGTTCATGGTGTTGTCCGGGTGGTGGTGGCTGAGTACCACGTCGGTGATGTCCTCGGGGGTCAGGCCCAGTTCCGCGAGCGGGGCGAGGATGTGGTCGGGGCTTGCCACCATGCCCGGGTCGAAGATCACGTGTCGTCCTGCGTCGGAGACGTAGGAGACGGTTGCGGCGACTCCGGGGCCGGTGGATCCCACGTAGCCGGTGGTCAGGACCTTGTATGTGGCGCTGCGGCCGAGCGGTGCGTCTGTCATGGCCTCAATCCTTCCGGGTGCGGCGGTGGTTCACGAGTGGCACTGATGCCCTTGATCGCAGGATTCGTGCCAGGTGTGCCAGACTGCGACGGTGCCGCCTTTCAAGACCGTCGCCGCGTACGTCCCTCCTGGTGTCGGCCTGCTCGCCGCCGGCATCGTCACCGAGGTGTTCGGTCCCCATGGGGCGGAGCTGCCCGGGTTCGACTTCGCCCTGTGCGCCGACCGGCCCGGACCGGTGCCGACGGACTGCGGCGTGCCGCTGTCCGTCGCGCACGGGCTGGACCGGCTCGCCGGCGCCGATCTGCTCATCGCCCTGCCCGGGACCGAATTCCGCGCACCACCGGCCCCGGCTGTGCTCGACGTGCTGAGGGCCGCGCACGAGCGCGGCGCCACAGTCGCGGCCCACTGCGTCGGCACGTTCGCGCTCGCCGCCGCCGGACTGCTCGACGGCCGTCGGGCGACCACCCACTGGCGGTTCGCCGAACTCCTCGCCGACCGCCACCCGCAGGTCACCGTGGAAGCCGGCGCGCTCTACATCGACGAAGGGAGCGTCGTCACGGGTGCCGGAGCAGCCGCGGGCTTCGACCTGTGCCTCCACCTGCTGAGGCGCGAGTACGGCGCCGCGCTCGCCAACGCCGTCGCCCGCGACATGGTGCTGCCGTCCCACCGCGACGGCGGTCAGGCCCAGTACCTGGCCGCGCCCGTCCCCGAGGACGGCCGGGACGAGCGGCTCGCCGAGGTCCTCGGCTGGGCCCGCGAGCACCTCCACGAGCCGCTGCCCGTCACGGAACTGGCGCGCCGCGCCATGATGAGCAAACGCTCCTTCGCCCGCCGCTTCACCGCGGCGACCGGCACCACCCCGCACGCCTGGCTGCGCAGCCTGCGACTCAGCCGAGCCGAGGAACTCCTCGAAACCACGGACCTCCCGGTCGAAGAGGTCGCCCGCAGGGTCGGCTACGGCAGCGCGGCCGTGCTGCGCGAGCAGTTCGTGCGGCGCCGAGGGGTGCCTCCCCGCTCCTACCGGCGCGCCTTCACCAGCACACCGAAGCGAACCGGGCAAGCCACCGCCGGATGAGCAACGAACTCGTCCTCGTCCGCGACACTGCCCGCTGATCACCCGTCGGCCGAGCCGCCGGGCCGGCGCCTCCGGAAGCTCGAATTCCCCCGAGACCGGTACGTATCAGGGGTGACTCCGGGGCGGCTGGGGGCTGATCCCTGATGGCTGGACAGTCAGCCTCCGGCAGGCTCGAGGCATGACTTCCGAAACCTTGCCGATCAACCGCGCGACCGCCACCATGAACGGCCGCAGGAGGCGGCTGCCGCTTGCGGGGCTGGCCTGCACGGCTCTCACCGCAGTGGTCCTGAGCACCGCTGCCCCAGCTCTCGCCGCACCGGCCGGGCGCCCCGCAGCCGTCGCGGCGGCCTCCGAGGCCTCTCTTCCCGAGCTGAACGTGGCTGCGCTCCGGGCGGCGGTCGCGAGTGCCCCTGCCACCACGACAGCGGTGCTGGCCCGGATCAGCGGGCCGGCCGGGCACTGGACGGGAACGTCCGGGGTCGCCGATGTGACGACGGGGGAGGCCGTCCCGGTCGACGGCCGGTTCCGCCTCGGCAGCGTCACCAAGATGTTCATCGGGACCGTGGTGTTCCAGCTGGCCGCGGAGGGCCAGGTCGATCTCGACCGTCCTGTCCAGGAGTACCTGCCGGACGTGCTGCCCGCCGACTACCCGGCGATCTCCGTGCGCCAACTGCTCGACTACACCGGCGGTCTGCCCGAGCTGACGGCACAGGACCTGCCGACCGACCCGCAGGGGATCCGCGGGCACCCGGGGGGCCACCCCCACATCGGCGGGGTGGGAGCCCAGGCGGGGAAACAAACCCGGCTCTTCGACCAGCCCGGCACCATGCAGAGCTACGGGGCCACCGGCTACTACCTCGCCGCGATGCTCGTGGAGAAGCTGACCGGCCGGAGCTACCAGCAGGAGATCACCGACCGGATCCTGCTGCCGCTGGATCTGCGGCACACCACCGCGCCCGAGACGGACACGACCATTCCCGGTCCGCACACCCACGGCTACATCGACCTCTCCCCCGCACATGACAAGAGCGGGCTGGTCGACATCACCGAGCAGAATCCGGGCGCCGGAGGCATGATCTCCACGACGGCGGACCTGGACCGATTCCTGACGGCGCTCTTCCGGGGACGGCTCCTGCCGCCCGCGCAGCTCGACGAGATGTTCACCGTCCCCGATGTCCCCTACCTGGGTGGCAGTGACCAGGACCCGGGCCGCGGCCGGGCCTTCTACGGCGCGGGCCCGATGCGTGTCACCCTCCCCGACGGCGTGACCGTGTGGGGCAAGACCGGCAGTACGTTCGGCTACACCGACGGCATGTTCGCCACCCGTGACCTGAAGCGCCGGCTCGTCTACTCCTTCAACCCCATCACCGGAGGCGGCAACGACCGCCGCCTCGTCAACCAGATCATCTCGGCGGCCTTCAACTCGTGAGCGGACGGAGAGGTACCACCGGTCCCCGACGTCGCCCGGTGGTGCTGTACGACGACACCTTCTTCGTCCCGTGGTTGCCGTTGCCATGTCCCCGGCCTTCAAGGGTCCCGAGCACGACGAGCAGAGCACATGGCCGAGCGAACGATCTACCTCGATCCGGATCGACGCGATCCACAGTCCCGAAGATCCATGTCCGGTCCTCCCACGGGAGCCTCGTCAGCGGACGACGTCGAACACGTTCTTCTGCAGACCGTTGGCGTAGGTCTCGTGCTCGACGAGCTTGAGCTTCTGGGTGTCCTTGTCGGTGGCGCTGAACAGGCGCTTTCCGGCGCCGAGGAGCAGCGGGAAGACGAGGAGGTGGTAGCGGTCGATGAGGCCGGCGTCCGAGAGGGCCTGGTTGAGGGCGGCGCTGCCGTGGACGATGATCGGGCCGCCTTCGCTCTCCTTCAGTGCGGCGACCTCGTCGAGCGAGCGGAGGATGGTGGTCTCGCCCCAGTTCGACACCAGGTCGCCGTCGGTGAGAGTGGTGGAGACGACGTACTTCGGCATCACCTTGTAGTCGGCGAAGTCCTCCATGCCGGGCCACACCGGGCTGAATGCCTCGTAGCTGGTCCGGCCCAGCAGCATGGCGGTGGCTTCCTTCTGCTCCTGGCCCTTGATGCCGAACGCCTCGGGAAGGAACTCCGTGTGCTTGAAGGTCCAGCCGGTGTTGCGGTAGCCGGGTTCGCCGCCGGGGGCCTCGACGACGCCGTCGAGCGAGATGAAGGCGGTGCTGATCAGAGTACGCATCTGGGGGTTCCTCGGTGTCTCGTGTCAGGTTCTCGGTTGATTCAATCGGTGCGCGCATCGATCGCAGTCGCGGCCGAGGCGCACCAGCCGTGATCTATGACTGTGGATCACAGCAAAACTCATCGCTCGTCGCCGATTTTCCGCAGGCTCCTCGGGTTCAACGGCCCGAGCGGTTCGTCACGGAGGTCGTCCAGGACCTCGGCGTCATGGCCGCCACCCGGGTCTACTCCACCGCCGCCTACTGGGCCGCGGCCGGCTTCGCGCTGCTGTTCGGCGTCTGCCCGAAGTTCGGTGCCGTCGTGGCCGCGATCCCGGGTGGGGTGCTCGGCGGCATCACCGTCATCCTGTACGGCATGATCGGCCTGCTCGGCGCGCAGATCTGGATCACCGCCAAGGTGGACCTGCGCAACCCGCTGAACCTGGTGCCGGCCGCCGCGGGCATCATCATCGGCATCGGCAACGTCTCCATGAAGTTCACCGACACCTTCAGCCTCAGCGGCATCGCGCTGGGCACGATCGTCGTCATCACCGGCTACCACGCGCTGCGGGCGCTGGCGCCGGCGCACCTCAAGACGCAGGAGCCGCTGCTGGACTCGGGCACGTCCTCCTACGACGCCGAGGACGGTACCCAGAACCACGCCGAGGACGCGGGGTCAGTGGACCGCTGACGGCAGCGAATTCGGCCCGTGCTATGGGCCCCGGCGGAGTGACGAGCGTCACCGCCGCCGGGCGTCCGGGCCGACGGGACGGCTCCAGGCCCCGTGCGACACGGGCGGGCGGCCCGGCGGCACGGCCGGAAGGCCCGTCCGCTTCGGGACCTTCGTCGGTGATCCGGCCGACCTTCGGCCCGGTGGCGGGCCCGGTGCACCGGGGCAACCGTGGACGGTCGCCTTCGGGCGGCGGCGCCGTCCGACCGGGCGGCGTCCGTCCTGTCGTCTACCCGGCGCACGGCGCGCGAACAGCGCCGCCGTACGCTCCGGAGGATCCCCGAGACCATGTCCCGGACCATCGACAACGCCCCCTATACCGCCTTCCACCGCAGGCTGGCCCTCGCCTGTTCCGGTGGGCCGCTGCTCGACGGCTACATCCTGAGCATCGTCGGCGTCGCCCTCATCGGGATGCGGCCCGACCTCGGCCTGTCCACCGCGGAGGTCAGCCTGATCGGTGCCGCCGCCCTGGTGGGCATGTTCGTCGGCGGCGCCCTGTTCGGCGTGCTGACCGACAAGATCGGCCGGGAGGTGATGTACACCGCCGACCTGCTGGTCATGGTCGCCTGCTCGGTGCTCTCCTTCTGGGTCGACGCGGTGTGGGCGATCGCCGTGCTGCGCTTCGTGCTCGGCATGGCCGTGGCCGCCGACTACCCCATCGCCACCTCCCTGCTGGCGGAGTGGCTGCCCGCCAAGCACCGCGGGCGCCTCCTCGGCCAGCAGATCGTCGCGTGGTACGCCGGTTCGGTCCTCGCCTACGTGGTGGGCTACCTGTTCCTGGAGCTGGCCGGTCCCGGCAGTTGGCGGTGGATGCTGGCGAGCTCGACGGTGCTGTGCGTGGTCTTCCTCGTGATCCGCCGCGGCTCCCCCGAGTCTCCGCGCTGGCTGGCCGCCAACGGGCGGGTCGGTGACGCCGTCCGCCTGGTCGAGAAGCACCTCGGCGTGCGGGTGGACGGCCGGGAGCTGATGCCCGAGGCCGTCGGCGCCGCACGGCGCCCCGGCGGCCTGCGGCTGCTGATGACCCCGCCGTACCGCCGCCGCACCCTGTTCTGCGGCCTGTTCTTCCTCTGCCAGGTGGGCCCGCTGTTCGCGATGCTGACCTTCGGCCCGCAGATCCTCTCCTCGTTCGGCATGCCGGGCGGCACCGTGATGGAGACCCTCGGCACCGGGCTGATCAGCCTCGTGTTCCTGCTCGGCTGCTACCCCGCCCTGCGGCTGATCGACACCAAGGGCCGACGCCCCGTCATCATCTGGTCATTCGCGCTCATGACCGTCCCGCTCGCGCTGCTGGGCGTGTGGCCCACCGCGCCGGCCGCCGTCGCGCTCACCGCGCTGTGCGCGTACGCCTTCCTGTGCGGCGGGCCCAACGTGCTCGACTGGACCTACCCCAACGAGCTCTTCCCGACCGAGATCCGGGCCACCGCCGTGGGCGTGGCCACCTCGGTGAGCCGGATCGGCGCGGCCGTGGGCACCTACCTGCTGCCGCTGTCGCTGACCGGGCTCGGCACCGGCCCGACCATGCTGATCGCGGCCGGGACCACGGCGCTCGGGCTCCTGGTGTGCGTGCTGTGGGCCGAGGAGACGCGCGGGACGGCGCTGGGCGCCACGCCGACGCCGGCGGGCACGGCGGCCGTCCCGGCGCAGCGGGTGCCGCAGGCGGTGCGCTGACGACACGTGGGTCGGGGGGGTGTGGGCGGGGGGCCCCCCGTCCAATAACCCCCGCCCCGCCGGCCCCCCCCCCCCGCCCGGCCCCCCGCCCCCCCCCCCCGCCCCCCGCCCCCCCCCCCCCCGCCCGC
>NZ_JBHWGD010000137.1:0-2008 GCF_042733235.1 Kitasatospora sp. NPDC059722 | reverse complement strand
GTCCATCACCAAGGAACGATCGAACCGGGGCCCGCCCCGGCGCGGCGGGGGCCGACGGGGGGGCGCTCCAGACACGGGGGTCGGGGGCGTTGCCCGGGGAGCCCCGGGCAGCGCCGCCTGCGCGTCATCAGTGCCCCTGCGGGGCGGACGGGTTGAGGACCGCGCCCAGGAGGCGGTTGGACAGCGGGCTCGGGGCGGAGAAGTCGGGGCTGAGGTTGGAAATGGAGTAGACGGCGCGGATCGACAGGTCGCGGGTGGCGAACATGCCGTTGGCGTAGCCGTCGTCGTGGCCGGTCTTGCCCCAGAGCACGGTGCCGTTCGGCAGCGGGGTGGACATCAGGCCGGCGCCGAAGCAGGCCACCTTGTCGCAGGAGGTGCCGCCGACGAACGAGACGGGCTTGCCCTCGCCGTCCTTGGGCACGGCGAACAGCTCGTTCTGCTGTGCAGCGGGCAGCAGACGGCCCTGGAGGAGGGCGGTGATGAAGTGGTCCAGGTCGGCGGTGGTGGAGATCATGTTGGACGGGGTGCCGCCCTGCTCGCTGACGTCCACCGCGTCGCCCTGGCTGTCGGTCATGTAACCGTGGAGGTAGGGGCGGGGCATCTCGGGGTCGTCCTCGGGCACCGAGGTCTGGTCGAGGTGCAGCGGGTCCAGGATCCGGCCGGTGATCTCGTCCCTGAAGGAGTTGCCGGTGATCTGCTCGATCAGCTTGCCCCCGATCCGGAAGGCGAGGGAGTTGTACTCCTGCTTGGTGCCGGGGTCGAAGTGCGGGCCGGGCCACGGGCGGTCGGCGGGGCGCAGGGTGTCCTGGATGACCTCGTCGAAGGTCCGGTAGGAGTAGCGGTCGGCGATCGTGTCGTCGACGCCGTCGGCGGGCTTGCCCTCGTCCACGTCCGGCAGGCCGCTGGTGTAGTCGACCAACTCGCGGACGGTGACCGGGGCGAAGGTGTCGGGGAGCAGGCCGGGCAGGTAGTCCTGGACGGTCTGGTCCAGGTCTAGCCGACCCTCGGCGGCGAGCTGGAGGATGACGGTCGTCTCGAACACCTTGGAGATGCTGCCGGCGTGGAAGTGCGCGTTCTCCGGGATCTTGCGGCCGGTCTGGGAGTCGACGGTGGAGCCCGTCCACAGCCGACCCGGCTCGGCGACCCGGACGACCGCACCGGCGGCGCCGTCACCGGGCCGGGTCTGGATGGCGGCCTCCAGCGCGGCGGGGTCCAGCGGCGGGAACGCCGTCGTGGTGCCCGGACCCCCCTCGGCGAAGGCCTGGGCCCCCGACACGACGGTGACGCCGGTCAGGACGGAACAGGCCAGGCCGAGGGCGGCGGCGCGGCGGACGAGGGGATTCATGTGGCACTCCATGGAGTGATTCGGGTTGAGCTCTGGTCGCTTGGCTACGAGATCGATCGTGCTCGGCCCTCGCCCGGACGGGTATCGGGAACAACCCTGAACGACCCCCGACCCACCGCGCCGCCGTGTCAGGGTGACCACCCATCAGCTCGCGGCACGGTTCGGCCGTCGCCGAACTGTTCCGCGCCTAGCGTGGCCCCATGACGATCTCCGAGCCGTCCGTCCACGGCGTCCACGGCGTCAGCTCGTACGCCGACGCCCGCGCAGTGCTCGAACAGCCCCTGCTGGTCCCCGAACCCGCCGTCGGTGCGGCGGACTCCCCCGTCGGCTCCCTGGCCTGGCTGCGCGCGACCGTCGCCCGGTTCACCGGCGACGAACAGGTGCACGCGCGTCGGCGCGCCCACGCCGAGGCCGGACTGGCCGGGCTGGACCCGGAGCAACTCCGGCCGGCCGCAGCCGGTTCGGCGGCGGGTGCGGACGGCCGGCCCGCAGACCCCCGGCACGCGGACGACTGGCATACCGCCGACCGGCACGCGGTCGTCCGCACCCTGGCGGAGGCGCTCGGGCTGCCGGGGCCGGACGCGGTGGCCGAGGCGGTCGTCGCCGGCGCCGGGGGGGGCGTAGGGGGGCCCCGGTCGCCCCGGCGGGGGGATGGCCGCCCCC
>NZ_JBHWGD010000136.1:4296-12717 GCF_042733235.1 Kitasatospora sp. NPDC059722 | reverse complement strand
CCGGGGCCGCCCGGGCGCGGGGGGGGGGGGCGGCGGCGGCGCCCCCCCCCCCCCGCGTCCTGTAATGGGGCGCGTTGCCGCCGGGCGTGGGAAGGGACCGATGCACGAGATGTCGATCGCCGCCGCCGTCGTCGAGCAGGTGGACGAGGCCGCGCGCGAACACGGCGCCGCCGGGGTGGCCCGGGTGCGGCTGCAGGTGGGCGAGCTGGCCGGCGTGGTGCCCGAGGCGCTCGACTTCTGCTTCGAACTCGCCTGCGCCGGAACGCTGGTGGCGGGCGCGGTGCTGGACACCGAGGCCGTCGCGGCGCGGGCCCGCTGCACCCCCTGCGAGGTCGAGTGGGCCGTCGGCATGCCGCCGGACCTCGGCTGTCCGAGCTGCTCGGGCGGCGGCGTCGAGCTGCTGTGCGGGCGCGAGCTCCAGATCCTCGGCGTCGAGTGGGCCGAGCGCCCCGGCGTCCGGGCCGAACAGAAAGGCTGACGCCGATGTGCCAGACGGTCGACCTCCGCCAGGCGGTCCTCGCCCGCAACGACGACAGCGCCCGCGAGCTGCGCGCGGCGCTGAGCGCGCGCGGCACGGTCGTGGTGAACATGCTCTCCAGCCCGGGCAGCGGCAAGACCGCCCTGCTGGAGGCCGAGTTGGGGCTCGCGAAGGAGCGCGGCGTCGCCGTCGCCGCGCTCACCGCGGACCTCGCCACCGAGAACGACGCGCTGCGGCTGGCGCGTTCGGGCGCGCCGGTCAAGCAGGTGCTCACCGACGGGCTCTGCCACCTGGAGGCGCGGATGCTCGCCGGGCACCTCGACGGCTGGCTGCCGGCGGACTGCCGGCTGCTGTTCGTCGAGAACGTCGGCAACCTCGTCTGCCCGGCCTCCTACGACCTCGGCGAGTCGCTGCGGGTGGTGCTCGCCTCGGTGACCGAGGGCGAGGACAAGCCGCTCAAGTACCCGACCGCGTTCGGCCTCGCCAACCTCGTGCTGGTGACCAAGGCGGACCTCGCGGCGGCGGCGGACTTCGACGAGGCCGCGTTCCTGGCGAACGTCCAGCGCGTCAACCCGGGTGTGGAGGTCGTGCACACCTCGGCCCGCACCGGGGGCGGCGTCGGGGCGCTGCTCGACCGGGCACTGGGCGTGCTGGACGGGGCGGCGGTGCACCGGCCGGTGATGGCTTCGGGGCATTCGCACGGCGGGCACGTGCACGTGGTGCAGGAGACCCCGTGACCGCGCTCGACCGCGAGCGGCGGCGGGTCGCCGTCCGCGGGCTCGTGCAGGGCGTCGGCTTCCGGCCGTTCGTCTTCACGCTCGCCGGCGAGCTCGGGCTGGCCGGCAGCGTCACCAACACCGGCGAGGGTGTACTGGCCGAGGTCGAGGGCAGCCGCGAGGCCGTCGACGCCTTCTGCCGGCGGATCGCCAGCGACGCCCCACCGCTCGCCCAGGTGGCCTCCGTCGAGCACGCGGCGCTCGCCGCCACCGGCGCCACCGGCTTCACCATCGCCCCGTCCCGCGCCGACGGCCCCCGGGCCACCCTGATCCCGCCCGACGTCGCCGTGTGCGCCGACTGCCTGGCCGAACTCGCCGACCCCGCCGACCGCCGCCACCGCCACCCGTTCATCAGCTGCACCAACTGCGGCCCCCGGCACACCATCGTGACCGGCCTGCCGTACGACCGCGCCAACACCACCATGGCCGGCTTCCCCCTCTGCCCGGACTGCGCCCGCGAGTACGCCGATCCGGCCGACCGCCGCTTCCACGCGCAGCCCGTCGCCTGCCACGCCTGCGGGCCGCGGCTCGCACTCGCCGTGCCGGGACGGGCCGGGCGGACGGGCGAGGACGCGCTGGCGGAGGCCCGGCGGCTGCTGGCGGGCGGCGCGATCCTCGCCGTCAAGGGCATCGGCGGCTACCACCTCGCCTGCGACGCGCGGAACGCCGGTGCCGTCGCACTGCTGCGGCGGCGCAAGCGGCGCGGCGACAAGCCGTTCGCGCTGATGGCCCGTGACCTCGCCACCGTCGAGGGCCTGCTGCCCCTCCACCCCGTGGAGCGGGAGCTCCTCACCGGGCCGGTGCGGCCGATCGTCCTGCTGCGGGGCGCGGCGCCGGCCGGGCTCGAAGCGGTGGCCCCGGGCAGCCCCGACCTCGGCGTGATGCTCCCGTACACGCCGCTGCACCACCTGCTGCTCGCCGCGCCCGGGACCGACCTCCTGGTGATGACCAGCGCCAACCTCTCCGGCGAACCCATCGTCACCGACGACCGGCACGCGCTCGCCGCGCTCGCCCCGCTCGTCGACGGCTGGCTCACCCACGACCGCCCGATCCACGTGCCCTGCGAGGACTCCGTCGTGCGCGTGGTCGACGGCGAGCAACTGCCGCTGCGGCGCTCGCGCGGCTACGCGCCGCTCCCGCTCCCGCTGCCCGTGCCCGTCCGGCCGGCCCTGGCCGTCGGCGGCGACCTCAAGAACACCTTCGCGCTCGCCCGCGACGGCTACGCCTGGCTCTCCGGCCACATCGGGGACATGGACGACCTCGCGACGCTGCGCGCCTTCGACCGCGCGGTGGACCAGCTCGGCGTCGTCAGCGGCGTGCGGCCCGACCTGCTCGTCGCCGACCGCCACCCCGGCTACCGCTCGGTGCACCACGCGGAGCGGACCGCCGCGGGCCGGCCCGTCCGGCGGGTGCAGCACCACCACGCGCACGTGGCCGCGGTGATGGCCGAACACGGCCTGGACGGCCGCCGGCCGGTGCTCGGCGTCGCCTTCGACGGGACCGGGTACGGCGACGACGGCGCGATCTGGGGCGGCGAGGTGCTGCTCGCCGACTACGACGGATACCGCCGCCTCGCCCACCTCGCGTACGTGCCGCTGCCGGGCGGGGACGCGGCGGTCGAGCGCCCGTACCGGACGGCGCTCGCGCACCTGCGCGCCGCCGGGTTGCCGTGGGCGGCGGGGCTGCCGCCGGTCGAGGCCTGCCCGGAAGGGGAACTGCGCCTGCTGGAGCGGCAGTTGGATCGCGGACTGAACTGCGTGCCGACCTCCAGCATGGGCCGGCTCTTCGACGCGGTGTCCTCGCTCGCCGGCGTCTGCCACCGGGCCGGGTACGAGGCCCAGGCGGCCATCGAACTGGAGGCCGCGGCCGTCGGGCCCGGGACGGACGGATTCGGGACGGTCGAGGGGTACGCCTTCGGGCTGTCGGAGCGGGCGGGCGCCTGGACCGCCGAAGCGGGGCCGGTGCTGGCCGCCGTGCTGGCGGACCTGGCCGCGGGCGCCCCGGCCGGGCTGATCGCCGCGCGCTTCCACGCCGGGGTGGCCTCGCTCGTTCGACGGATCTGCGCGGCCGCCCGGGAGGAGTACGGGATTTCGACGGTGGCGCTCAGCGGTGGCGTCTTCGCCAACGCGCTGCTCTCCTCGGCCTGCGCGAGCGGCCTCGGGGAGGACGGCTTCACCGTGCTGCGGCACCGCCGGGTGCCGCCCAACGACGGAGGGCTGGCGCTCGGCCAGCTGATGGTGGCCGCCCGCTCGGCGGCCACCCGGGAGGAGTGAGGGCGCATGTGCCTGGCGGTGCCCGGCAGGGTGACGGAGATCGAGGAACGCGACGGGACCCGGATGGCGGTCATGGACTTCGGCGGGGTGGTCAAGGACGTGTGCCTCGAGTACCTGCCCGACCTGGCGGTGGGGGAGTACGCGATCGTCCACGTGGGCTTCGCGCTCCAGCGCCTGGACGAGGAGTCGGCCCGGCGGACCCTGGAGCTGTTCGAGGAACTCGGGCTGCTGCAGGAGGAGTTCGGCGACCCGTGGGAAGCGGCGCGGGCGGCGGAGGCAGTGGGGATGGACCGCGGGGCTGAGGAGGCCGGACGGTGAAGTACCTGGAGGAGTTCCGCAACCCCGAGCTCGCGG
The DNA here is from genome assembly GCF_042733235.1 of Kitasatospora sp. NPDC059722. Taxonomy (NCBI): domain Bacteria; kingdom Bacillati; phylum Actinomycetota; class Actinomycetes; order Kitasatosporales; family Streptomycetaceae; genus Kitasatospora; species Kitasatospora sp. NPDC059722. The sequence continues at coordinate 8,836 of NZ_JBHWGD010000136.1, read as the reverse complement.
AGGGGCTGCTCGCCGACATCAGGGCGACGGTCACCCGGCCGTGGGCGCTGATGGAGGTCTGTGGCGGCCAGACGCACAGCATCATCCGGCACGCCATCGACCAACTCCTGCCGGAGGAAGTCGAGTTGATCCACGGCCCGGGCTGTCCGGTGTGCGTCACCCCGCTGGAGGTGATCGACCGGGCGCTCGCGATCGCCGCCCGGCCCGAGGTGATCTTCTGCTCCTTCGGGGACATGCTGCGGGTGCCGGGGACGGACCGCGACCTGTTCCGCGTCCGCGGCGAGGGCGGCGACGTCCGGGTGGTGTACTCGCCGCTCGACGCGCTCAAGATCGCCCGGGAGAACCCGGACCGCGAGGTCGTCTTCTTCGGCATCGGCTTCGAGACCACCGCCCCGCCCAACGCCATGGCCGTCCACCTGGCCAGGAAGCAGGGCCTGCGCAACTTCAGCATGCTCGTCTCGCACGTCCGGGTGCCCCCGGCCATCGAGGCGATCATGGACTCGCCGGACTGCCGCGTCCAGGGCTTCCTCGCCGCCGGGCACGTGTGCAGCGTCATGGGCACCGACGAGTACCCGGCGCTCGCGGAGCGCCACCGGGTGCCGATCGTCGTCACCGGCTTCGAGCCCCTGGACATCCTGGAGGGCATCCGGCGCACCGTCCGCCAGCTGGAGCGCGGCGAACACACCGTCGACAACGCCTACCCGCGAGCCGTCCGGCCCGAGGGCAACCCGGCGGCGCGCGCCATGCTGGAGGACGTCTTCGAGGTCGCCGACCGCGCCTGGCGCGGCATCGGCGTCATCCCGCTGAGCGGCTGGCGGCTCTCGCCGCGCTACCGCGACCACGACGCCGAGCACCGCTTCGACGTCACCGGGATCACGACCTGCGAGCCCGCCGCGTGCCGCAGCGGCGAGGTGCTGCAGGGGCTGCTGAAGCCCCACCAGTGCGAGGCCTTCGGCACCGTCTGCACCCCGCGCACCCCGCTCGGCGCCACCATGGTCTCCAGTGAGGGGGCCTGTGCGGCGTACTACCTCTACCGGCGGCTGAGCGTGCCGGTCGTGCCCCTTTCCGCTCAGGAGGCGAGTCGCGTTGGCTGACGTCGAACTGCTCACGGACACCGGCGCGTTGGACTTCTCCGGCTGGAGCTGTCCGCTGCCGTTGCGTGATCACCCGAGGGTCGTCATGGGGCACGGGGGCGGCGGGGCGATGTCCGCCGAGCTCGTGGCGAACATCTTCGCGCCCGCGTTCGGCGGCCAGGCGCTGGAGGGACTCGGCGACTCCGCCGTCCTCCACCTCGGCGGCGCCCGGCTCGCCTTCTCGACGGACTCCTACGTCGTGCGGCCGCTGTTCTTCCCCGGCGGCTGCATCGGCGACCTCGCCGTCAACGGGACCGTCAACGACCTCGCCATGAGCGGCGCCCGCGCCGCCTACCTCTCCTGCGGCTTCATCCTGGAGGAGGGGGTGGAGATGGCCGTCGTCGACCGCGTGGCCCGCGCCCTCGGCGCCGCCGCCCGCGCCGCCGGGGTCGAGGTCGCCACCGGGGACACCAAGGTGGTCGAGGCCGGGCACGGCGACGGCATCTACCTCAACACCGCCGGCATCGGTCTCGTCCCGGCCGGCGTCGACATCCGGCCGCAGCGGGCCGAACCGGGCGACGTGGTCATCCTCAGCGGGCCGATCGGGCTGCACGGCGTGGCGATCATGAGCGTGCGGGAGGGCCTGGAGTTCGGCGTCGAGGTGCGCAGCGACAGCGCGGCGCTCGGCGGGCTCGTCGAGGCCATGCTCAGGGTGACGCGTGACGTCCACGTCCTGCGCGACCCCACCCGGGGCGGTCTGGCGGCCTCGCTCAACGAGATCGCCGTGGCGGCCGGGGTCGGCGTGGTGATCACCGAGCGTGCCGTCCCCGTGCCGGAGGCGGTGGCCAACGCGTGCTCCGTCCTGGGCCTGGACCCGATGTACATCGCCAACGAGGGCAAGCTCGTCGCCTTCGTGCCGCGCGACGAGGCGGACGCGGTCCTCGCCGCCATGCGGGCCCACCCGCTCGGCGCGGAGTCCGTGGTGATCGGCGAGTGCGTCGAGGACCACCCCGGGATGGTCGTCGCCCGGACCGGCTTCGGCGGGACGCGGGTCGTCGACCTGCCGATGGGGGAGCAGCTGCCGCGGATCTGCTGATTCCGTTTCGGTAGCCTTCCGGGTGTGACTTCCGTCGACGAGCCCGTTCACGTGGTGGCGTACGACCCGGCCTGGGTGGAGCTGGGGAGTGCGCTGGTCGCGCGCGTGCGGGGCGCGCTGCGCGGCCTGACCGCCTGCGAGGTGGAGCACATCGGCTCCACGGCGGTGCCCGGCCTGGACGCCAAACCGGTGATCGACGTCCAGGTCGGGTGCGTGGCGGGCGAGTTCAGCGTGGCCGTGGCGCGCGTGCGGGAGCTCGGGTTCGAGCACCTGGGCGAGGCCGGCGTCCCGGGCCGCGAGTACCTGCGGCGGCGCGCCGGTCAGGCGGCGAACGTCCACGTCATGGCGCTGGACGGGCCGTTGTGGGCCGCCAACCTCGCGTTCCGCGACCACCTGCGGGCACACCCGGAGACGGCCGCACGGTACGCGCGCGTGAAGCGCGAGGCGGCGCTGGCGGCGGGCAGCCTGCTGGCCTACTCGGAGCTCAAGGCGGCGACGGTGGCCGACATCATGCGCGCGGCGCGGTAGGTCCTGCGCCGGACTGCGCCCTGCGGGTGCGGTGGTGGTGGACGAGGACGCCGATCGTCGCGGTGACGACGGCGACGGCGACGAGGACCGTGTCGAAGAAGGCGGCCATGACCAGGTCGAAGCGCCCGCCCGCGGCCTGGCCGGAGAATTCGGGGGAGACCAGGCCGCCCGGGTCCTCGGTGACGGCCACGCGTTCGCCGGCCGTGTCGGCGGCGCCGCAGTCGACGGCGTGGGTGCGGTCCGGGGCGTCGTCGTAGCGGACGTCGCAGTCGTAGGTCGTGGTCTTGCCGTGGATGACGCGGATGTCGGCGACCGTGCCCGGGTGTTCGGTGCCGCGGATCGTCAGCACGGTGGCCTGCGCGGTGTTCATGCTGAGCAGCGGCACGGCGATGAGCGGGGCGAGGAGCAGGCCGAGGGAGACCTTCCGCAGGGCCTTGGACGGGCAGAGGCCCCAGAGCGCGACGACCAGGCCGGTCATCCCGGTGAGGACCAGGGCCAGCGAGGGCACCAGCATCCAGAGCCCGAACGCGCCGAGGGCCCCGCCGAGCGGCAGCAGGACGGCGGCGGCCGGTATCCACAGTGCCGTCAGCAGGGGGCGCCTGGGCCAGGGGACGTCGTTCCCGTGGCCTCCGCGGCCTCGGCGCCGCTGCCCGGTGGCGGGCCGGGGACTCTCGCTGTGTGTCACGGTCGGACATCCTGCCAGGCCAGGCAGGGGGTGTGCCGGGTGGGGCGTGCGCTGACGCGTTGTTGATCGATTGTCTACGCACGCTTGGTGTCCTGTCTCCCGCCCCGCGATCGCAGCCGCGCGCGGGCCGCCCCGAGGCAGGAGAGTCCCGTGTCGCACATCGCCCTTTCCACCGTCCGCCGCCGTTCCCGCCTGGCGGCGGTGGCGCTCGCCGTGTCCGCGATATCGGCGTCCGGCCTCACCGCGCTCGCCGCGGCGCCCGCGAGCGCCGCCACGTCGGACGTGGTCGAACAGACGGTCACGATCCAGGACCACCAGAACGGCTACGCCCTGGCGACCATCGACGGCGAGGGCTCGCGGATCGTCGCCCGCAACTACCGGGACGCCTCGACCTCGTTCTGGATCTCCAACAAGCCGGGCGGGCGGGTCGACTTCGTCCGCAACGTCAACGGCACCGAGCGCGTCGTCGAGATGGACACCAGGGACAGCCGCACCACCCAGTTCATCCACTGGTGGGCGGGCGCCAACCAGCAGTGGACCCTGGAGAACGCCGCCGAGGGCGGCAGCTACATCCACAACGCGCTCGACAGCCGCTGCCTGACCTTCAACGGCCTCGACCGGGAGGCCACGGTGGAGAACTGCAACGGCACGGCGTCCCAGCGCTTCGACCTCGTCGGCAACGGCGGCCAGAACAACGGGACGTCCGTCGAGCAGCGCTTCCTCCAGCGGGTCAACGACCTGCGCGCGCAGTACGGACGGCCGGCGCTCCGCTACAACGAGACCCTCGCCCAGGCCGCCCGGTGCAACGCCGACCAGATGAACCAGCGTCGCGTCTCGGGGCACTTCTGCGACTCGCCGGGCATCCTGAGGGGCCTCGGCTACAACTTCCGGAGCTGGGGCGAGATCGCGTTCTACGGCCCCACGGACATCGACGCGGCCGTCGACGGGTGGATCAACTCGTCCGGCCACCGCGACATCATGCTCGACCCCAACCACACCGAGGTCGGGCTGGCCCGGACGGGCAACGCCTCGTGGAACGCGGAGTTCGGCTCCCGCTGAGCCGGGAGCCGGGGGGGCCGCGGCGGGGGGCCGGCGGCGGGCGCGGGGGGTGGGGTGTCCGCGGCTGCTTTCGTGGGGGGGGGTGGCGCCGCCGAGGAC
>NZ_JBHWGD010000136.1:0-4286 GCF_042733235.1 Kitasatospora sp. NPDC059722 | reverse complement strand
GCGGGCACCCGCCGGGGGCCCGCGGGTTTCGGGCCCCCCTGGGGCGGGGCCCCGGCGCCCCGGGGCCGCGCACCACCCCGGGGCCCCCCCCCTCGGGGGGGGGCCCCGGGGTTCGGTCCGGTCCGGTCCGGGTGGTGCTCCGGGCTCAGGACTCCTTGATGACGAGGGTCTTCGCCGCCTTGTCGTGGAAGCACTGCTGCAGCGGCTTGTCCCAGAGGTGGGAGAGCACGTTCACCAGGTAGAACAGCGAGCCGATGCAGTAGACGGCCTGGGGCAGGCCGTAGACGGCGCTGCGGATCCACAGGTCGTTGTCGACCGGGCGGCCGCCGTGCTCGACCGAGACGACGCGCAGCTTCATGACCTTCTTGCCGACGGTCTGCTGGTCCTGGGTCATCATCATCAGGGCCTCGTAGCCGAAGACGACGATGCCGCTGACGATGCTGGACATGATCGCGCCGATCGCCGCCGCGACGGCGAACTGGACGATGAGCAGCGGGATCAGCAGGACGAGGGCGTCGATCAGGCGGGCCAGGAAGCGGTCGCCGGGGTTGGCCAGGACGCGGGTGCCGGGCGCCGTCGGGCCGTACGGGTTGGGGGCGCCGAGCCACGGCGGGAGCTGGGGACCGCTCGTCGGGTAGCCGCCGCCCTGCGGGTAGCCGCCCTGGGGCGGCGGCGGGTAGCCGTAGCCGGGCGGCGGGGTGCCGGGGCCGGGGCCGCCGGGCTGGGGGTCGTACGGGCCCTGCGGGACGCCGTAACCGGGCTGCTGCGGGGGCTGCTGGCCGTAGGGGTTCTGGGGGTTCGGCTCTGACGGGTAGCCGTAGCCAGGGGTTTCGTTGGTCATCGTCCCGCTCGTCTCGTTGTGGCTTAGGACTGAAGGTGTAGCGGCTCGACCGAACCTTTAGGAAGAGTTTGGGATCAACTGTTACGTGAACAAAGATGATTCGCGACTATTCGACGATGGGTCCGGTCCGTCGGTCCGGACCGGGGCCCGGCGCCGGCCGCGGGGTCCTCAGCCCTGCGGCGATTGCGATGCCCCGAGGAGTGCCTCGGCCGCCTCGGTGCGGGCGTAGAGGACGTGGCGGCCGGTGCGGTGGGCGGTCAGGAGACCGGCGGTGCGGAGGGTGGTGAGGTGCTGGGAGACGCCGCCCGGGGTCATGCCGGTGCGGTGGGCGAGTTCGGCGGTGGTGGCGGGTTCGTCGAGTTCGGTGAGCAGGAGGGCCCGGCCGCGGCCGAGGACGGCGGCGAGTGCCCGGGAGGGCTCGTGGCGGCGGCGTTCCCAGAGGGTCGCGATCCCGCGTGGCGGGTAGCGCAGGGTGGGCTGCCAGGCGGGGCGCTGATCGAGAAGACCTGCGGCCACACGAAGACGGACGGCACGAGGAGCAGGCCGCGGCCGCCGAGGCGGTGGCCGCCACGGGTGTGGTGGTGGCCGATGGAGAGCGTGTCGGAGTCCCAGCTGACCTGTGGGGCGAGGTCGTTGAGGAACTGCTGGGCGCCGCCTCGGGCGAGGAGGCGGGCGCGGTGGATGATGTCGCTCTCCACCAGGGCGCGGATCCTCGGCCAGTGCGGTGCGACGGCGAGGTCCCAGAACGCCTCGATGGTGTCCGCGAGTCGGGCGAGCCGAGTGACCGGGTCATCGCGCAGGGCGTCGATGCGTGGCGACTGCGGCGCCCGGGGGGAGCGGAGAGCGGTCCGGACGTCCTCGGGCGGGGTCGCGCGCAGGGCGTCGAGTTCCAGGTGGAGGTCCGCCACGGGCGTGGTGGGCGGCGGGGCGAGGAACAGGGGGATCGTCCGGGGTGGTGGCGGCACGAGATCCGCCAGGAGGCCCCAGTCCAGCCCGGCGCCGGTCAGCCGGGCGCGGGCCGGCTCGGCCCACGGGCGGTGGAGCGGGTCGGGCGCGGGCAGGGTGAGGACCCGCGCGGCGGCCACCGCCTCCCAGAGCGGGGAGAGGGCGAAGCGGGTGAGGGCCAGGTCCCTGGTGGTGAATTCGAGTTCGAGCATGCGGTGGTCTCTCGTGGGGCGGGCGGTCCGCCGCTGGCCTCTCCTCTCTGCGACGTGCCGATGATCTCACCGGGGGCGCGTCCCTGTTCCGGGCAGGATCCGGCGGGGCGGGGCGGGGCGGGGGTGGGTCGGGCGCTGGGGGCGCGTCCGTCAGCAGGGGCCGGTGCCCGGGCCGCCGAGGTGGAAGGACGTCGGGGTGACGCGGCCCGCGTCGTAGAGGGCGGGGCTGGTGGAGGTGACGGTCAGGTGGGCGTCGTCGGCCGAGCCGAAGAGCTGGAAGTCGCGGATCCAGCCGGAACCCGGTGCGCTGCCGAAGCGGCCGTCGCCCATGGACTCGCACGTGCTGCCGGTGCCGTGGGCGACCTCGCCGAACGCGCTGATGACCTGGGTGCGGGTGTAGGTGCCGTTCCAGAGCGAGCCGGGGAAGTAGCCGACGGCGTGCTGGTCGTAGAAGATCCACCAGTCGCCGGCGAGGTTCCGGATTCCGAAGCGGGCGGCGTCGCCGGGCTGGAGCGCCATGCCGGCGGTGTAGACCGGGGAGACCTGGACGAAGCCGCACGCGTTGTAGCAGCTCTCCTTGCCGTCCACCCAGTGGTAGACGAACAGGTGCGGCAGGAGGTCGCCGTTGAGGCCGTAGTCGACCGTCCAGCCGACCTCGACGGTGGACTTGCGGTCGGTGGACTGGACGGCCAGCTCCTGGAGCGAATGCGCGTCGGTGTCACCGGACTTGAGGGTGGGCGAGGACTGCAGCATCCGGATGCTCGCGCCGGCGGCGTCGGTCTGCTGGCGGCCCGACACGTAGTCGTAGCAGGCGCCGAACCAGCAGATGGGGCCGGTGCCGTCGGCGAGGGGCGCGGCGGACGGTACGACGGGGGCTAACGCGGTGGTCGTGGCGGTTGCGGGGGTCGAAGCGGTCGCAGGGGCGGCGGTGAGGAGGCCGAGTGCCGCCGCGAGGGCGGCGGCGTTACGCCGAATACGCATGTGGGGGTCCATTCAGCGGAGGTGGTGGCCGTGAGTGAAGTCCGGCCGGGGGAGGGGGAGTTAAATCCCTACTTAAGCTCGCTTACGTGTGGGGTTAAGCTAGCGGCGGCCGCACCGGCACGCAATAGCCTGTGCGCGTCGACGAGGTGGCGACGCGACCGCGACGTTGTGGCGACGTGGTGGTGAGGGGAAGGCGGGGGAGCGCGATGACGAGCGACGACGGGGACGACCGGCTGCTGATCGGGCGGCGGATCCAGCAGCTGCGGGCCGAACGCGGCCTCACCCAGCGCGCGTTGGCCGAACCCGCCTACACGGCGGCGTACGTGTCGACACTGGAGTCCGGCAAGGCCCGGCCCTCCGACACCGCGCTGCGCTACCTCGCCGGACGCCTCGGCGTCAGCGCCGAGCAGCTCGCCACCGGACGGCCCGCCCACCTCGCCACCGACCTCCGGTCCCGGCTCGCCGACGCCCGGCAGGCCCTGTGCACCGGCGAACCGGCGGACGCGGCAGCGCAGTTCACCGCGCTGGCCGGTGAAGCCGACCGCTACGGCCTCGCCGACGAACGCGCCGCAGCCTTGGTGGGGTCGGGTGACTGCGCCTTGGAGGCGGGCGAACTCGACCAGGCCATAGGGCACTTCAGAGCCGCCGAGGACCTGCTCCGCGACGCCCCGCTCCCGCAGCGCATACCGGCCCTGCGCGGACGGGCCGTCGCCCACCTCCTCGCCGGCGACCTGCGCTACTCCTGCTACCTCCTGGAGAGCGCGATCGACCAGCTCAACGCCGCCGGCCTGCCCGACCCGCAGGCCCTGCTGCTCCTCTACTCCGCGATCACCGCCCCCTACCTGGACCTCGGCGCCCACCATCTCGCCGCCCAGGCCGCCGAACTCGCCCTCGCCCTGGCCCCGCAGGTCGACGACCCCGCCGCCGTGGCCCGGCTGCACCGCTCGGTGGCCCGCACCCTCCTCGCCGAGGGCCGCGCCGCCGAGGCCGACGCCTCCCTCGCCCGCGCCCAGGAGCTCTACCAGCAGCTCCGCATCCGCACCGAACTCGCCCACTGCCACTGGATGCGCGGCTACCTGCGCGCGCAGGACGGCGATCTTCCCGCCGCCGAGCGCGAACTCCGCACCGCCCGCCGCATACTGACCGAGCGCCGCGCGGTGCTGTACGTCCAGCAGATCGACGTGGAACTCGCCGACGTGCTGCGGCGGGGGGGGGGCCCCCCCGGCGCGGGGCGCCCCGGGCGCCCCCACGCCGCGGGGCCGGCCCCCCCACCCCGCCCCGGCCACACCCGCGGGGCCCCCCCCCCA
>NZ_JBHWGD010000135.1:6656-12864 GCF_042733235.1 Kitasatospora sp. NPDC059722 | reverse complement strand
GACGGACGGGGCGAGTACCTGGCGCTGGGGGCCGCGGTGGTCGCCGTCGCGATGCTGACCGTCGGGGAGAACCTCCACGCCGTCTCGCGCTGGGAGATCTCCTACGAACTCGCGCCGCCGGCGGGCCGGTCCAGCTACCTGTCGCTGTTCAGCACCGGCATGAGCGCGCAGCTGATCATCGGTCCGTTCCTGGCCACCGGCCTGCTGCTGCCGGCCGGCGCGGCGGGCTGGGTGCTGCTCGCCGCGCTGTTCGCCGGGGCCACCGCCGTCACCGTCCTCGCCTCGCGCGGCGCCGTCGCGGCCGAGCGGGCCACCTCCACGGCCGAACCGGAGGCTCTGACCAGCTGATGTCACTCTGTGTTGCTTGAGTAGGTATATAGTTGCTTGATTGAATACACGCCAGGAGTTAGGCTCCCCTGAACGTGCCGAGGACACCCCTCCGGCACGGAACCATGGGGGTGGGGACTCTTGTCGGCGGAGAGACTCACGGTGCCGCGCGAGGCACTGGACATTCCCGCGCCCCTCGACCACGACGAGTCGGCCGTCGCCGAACTCCCGGGGCTCGCCAGCCTGTTACGCGACTGGCGGGCCCGGGCCGGGCAGCGGCTCGGCCTCGGCAAGCCGCTGCCGCAGATGACCGTCGCCACCACGCTCGGCATGAGCGAGCGCTGGTACCGCGACCTGGAGCGCGGTGGCAGCGCCCGCTTCGACCCCAGGCTGCTGGGCAGGCTCGCCGACGTCCTGCTGCTCGACGCCGACGAGCGGGCCTCGCTGTACCTGTACGCGATGGGCGGCACCCCGGCCGTCGGACCGCACGCGCCCGGTGACCTGAGCAACCTCCAGGAACTGGTCGACCGTCAGATGCCGGAGCCCGCCTACCTCGCGGACCACGCCTGGAACGTCGTCGGCCACAACCGGGCCGCCGCCGAGTGGTTCCCGTGGGTCGCCCGCCCCGGCGCCAACTTCGTCCGCTGGCTGCTGACCGACCCCGAGGCCCGCGCGCAGATGGCCGACTGGACCTGGCAGGCCCGGATGACCCTCGCCATGATCCGCTTCGCCATGGCCGGCTACCCCGGCGACGAACAGCTCGTCGCGCTGCTCACCGAGGTCCTGCGCGACCCGGTCTGCCGCCGGCTTTGGGCCGGCCGGGCCTGCGTGGTCGCCAACCGCGACGGCGACCGGTTCAGCCTGCACCTGCCGCACGTCCGCCCCGAGCCCGTCGAGGTCGTCGCCCAGGTGCTCAGCCCCGGCGGCCGGCCGGACCTGCGCTTCGTCGTGCTGGCCCGGCCCTGACCTGACCCCGTCTCACTCGTAGCGCAGGCCGCTCGGCCGCATCAGGCGCAGGAGTTGCGGCAGTCCGAGGGCGGTCGTGAGGAGCACGGCACCGGCGGCGATCGCGGCCGTCGACAGCATCCCGCCCCAGTCGACGGCGAAGTCGAGCCCGGCCGTGTACTGCAGCACCGCGCCCATCGCCAGGCCGCCCGCCGTCGCCAGCAGCACGCCGAGCGCCATCGGGACGAGCGTCTGCCAGAGCACCGAGAGGCCGAGGACCCTGCGCCGGGTGCCGACGGCGTTCAGCACGCCGAGGACGCGGCGCTGCTCGCGGAAGCGCTCCAGCTGGCCGACCAGCAGGCCGAGCGCGACGAGCAGCACGGTGACCGCGGAGCCCGCGGTGAGCAGGCGCTTGACGGCGAGGTAGGTCGGGTCGAGCGTGCGGTCGAGCGGGAACTCGGTGCGCGCCTGCGGGGCGATCGCCATGACGTTGCTGGTCAACTGCTCCTTGGTGTCCGGCAGTCCGGGCTCCATCGACACCAGGACGGTCGCCGGCTGGCCGCGCAGCGCGGCGGCGGGCACGGAGCCGGGGGTGAGCAGGAGCATGCCGCTGCCCATCCGCCCGTCGGGGTCGCCGCCCACGATGCCCGGGACGGGCGTGGCGGCGGGCAGCTGCCAGGCCGCCGGTTCGCCCTGGCCGCGGAAGAAGGCGGCGTGGACGGTCGTTCCGGGCTCCGCCCCGCTGCTCGGCCTCGACGCCGGTCCCTTGAGGACGAACGCGTCGCCGTCCTTGCAGTCGGGCAGTGTCACGAAGCCGCGCAGCACTGCGCAGCCGGCGATCCGCACCGAGGGCATCTCCCACGGCTTCCCGGTGGGGCTCTCCAGGGAGAACTCGGTGTAGGCGGCGGTCGCGGCGACCCCGGTCGTGCCGGCCAGCCGCTGGCCGAGTCCGTCGGCCCGGGGCGCGCCGCCGGGGAAGGTGACCGACTGCTGGTACGGGCCGGTCTCGGGGCGGTGGCGGGGCAGTCGCTCGTAGCCCGCGCTGACGCCGAGGAAGAGCGTCTGCAGGGCGATCGCCCCGGCGATGGCCACGACGACGCCGCTGACGGCGGCCGACGCGGGCCCGGAGCCCAGCTGGAGGCGGCGGACCGCCAGCTGCCAGGACAGCCCGCCGCCGCCCGCGCGCCGGGTGACGGCCTCGACCAGCCAAGGCAGCAGCGCGCAGACGCCGATCAGCATCAGCAGCAGGCCGAACGCGACCAGCAGCGAACCGCGGGTGTCCTGCACGGAGTTGAGGAAGGCGGTGCGCGGCAGTCCGCTCGGGTTGTCCTGCGAGGGCAGCACGAGCGCGAAGACCGTCACGGCCAGTCCGGCCGGCGGGAGCAACAGCCGCCAGCCGATCCGGCGCCGGCCCGGGCCGCTGCGGCGGACCACGCCGAGCGGGTCGACGACGACCCGGCGCAGGGCGGCCAGGGTGACGCCGACGGCCAGCAGCGGCACGACGACCGCGATCACGGCGGCGATCGCCGGGTGCGGTGCGACGTCCTGCGGGTAGAAGCTGAGGTCCGCGAGCCTGATCCGCCCGATCAGCTGCCGGGCGGCCGCGAACAGGCCCGCGCCGGCGGCCAGTCCGAGCACGGCGCCCACCAGCGACTCCCCGGCGGCGATCCGGGCGGTCGTCCGGCGGTCCGCGCCGCCCAGGCGCAGTGCGGCGAGCCTGCGGTCGCGCCGCTCGCCGCCGAAGCGCGCGGCGGCGGCGAGGAAGACGCCGACCGGCGCGAGCATCACCATGAGGCCGACGGCGTTGAGCAGGACCAGCTTGGGGTCCATCGGCTTGGGCGGCGAGAAGTGCCCGTACGCGTCGATCCGGACGGCCCCGGTGTCCACCGTCAGGCCGTCGCCGCCGAGCACGTAGTCGGCCTGGGCCGGTCCGAGCAGCCCGGCGGGGCCGATGGTGCCGACGACGGGGTAGGGGAGGCGGTCGCGCAGGAGCTGGTTGGCCGGGTCCCGGAGGAGGTCGGCGAGGGCTGGGGAGACCACCATCCGGCCGGGCCCGGGGTAGGCGCCCACGCCCGGCGGGAGCGGCGGGTTGGCGCCCTCGGGCTGGACGACGCGGCCGCGGACGGGGGTGCCGCGGAAGGTCGTGTCGGCGGTGGCGATCAGGACGGTCCGGTCGCCGGGGGAGGGGATGACCTCGTCCTGGAAGGTGTCGTTCTGGGTGTACAGGCGGTCGTTGCGGTGCTGGACGATGCCGGGGAAGGACGCGGTGAACAGCAGCAGCGCCACCCCGAGGCCGACGCCGCACGCGGTGAGCAGCAGCCGGCCCCAGCCGTCCCGGCCGCCGTTCAGTGCCAGGCGCACGCCGAGGCCGAGGTGGTCGAGGAAGGGGGAGCGGACCGTCCCGTCCGTCCGGGTGCTCATATCGCCGCCGCCAGGTCGCGGGTGCGGCCGTCGCGGACGACGACCTCGCGGTCGGCGTAGGCGGCGACCCGGACCTCGTGGGTGACGAGGACGACGGCCGCGCCGGACTCGCGGGCGGCGCGGGTCAGGAGCTTCATGACCCGTTCGCCGTTGAGGGAGTCGAGCGCGCCGGTCGGCTCGTCGGCGAAGACGGCCCTGGGCTCGGTGATCAGCGCCCGGGCGGCGCCCACGCGCTGGCCCTGGCCGCCGGAGACCTCGCCGGGGCGCTTGGCGGCGACGTCCGCCACCTCCAGGCGCTCCAGCCACTCGGCGGCGCGCGCCTCGGCGGCCCGGCGGCGGATCCCGTTGAGGCGCAGCGGCAGGGCGACGTTCTCCAGGCAGGAGAGCTCGGGGACGAGCTGGCCGAACTGGAAGAGGAAGCCGAATTCGGTGCGCCGCAGGGCGGAGAGCTCGGCGTCCGAGCAGGCGGTGAGGTCACGCCCGCGGTAGGTGATCGTGCCGCTGTCGGGGCGGGCGATCCCGGCGAGGCAGTGCAGCAGCGTGGACTTGCCGGAGCCGGACGGGCCCATCACGGCGACGAGTTCGCCGGCCGCGACGGTGAGCGAGGCGCCCTCCAGGGCGGGGGTGGGCCCGTAGGACTTGTGCAGGTCCTCGGCGGAGAGCAGGGGTTCGGGGGCGGTCAACGCTGGGACTCCGTGATTCGGGCGGCGAGTTCGTCGAGGCGCGCGGCGGTGAGTTCGAGCCAGCGCAGGTCGGCCTCCAGGTGGAACAACGCGTGGTCGCAGACCAGTTCGTCGGCGAGGTCGCCGTCGAGCTTGCGGCGGGTCAGCTCGCGCATCGCCTTGAGGTGTTCGGCGCGCTGGAGGTCGAGGACGTCGGCGGCCGGGCGGCCGGTCAGCAGGGCGAGCACGACCTTCTGGTAGAGCGTGCTCTGCAGGTACGGCTGCGGGCTCTCCGGGTGGCCGAGCCAGTCGGCGAGGTCGGTGACGCCGGCCTCGGTGATCGCGTACTTCTTGCGGTCGGGACCGCCGCCCGCCTCGACGCCCTCCACGACGACGAGCCCGTTCTTCAGGAGCCGGGACAGCGTCGAGTACACCTGCCCGTAGTGCAGGGAGCGGTCGCGCCCGAAGTGTTCGTCGTAGCGCCGTTTGATGTCGTATCCGTGGCGGGGCCGGCCTTCCAGCAGGCCGAGGAGCATCTGACCTAGTGACATGCCGGGAACTATACACACCATGTATACAGGGGTGTGAATAGTGGCCGGGTGGGGTGGGGGTGCCGGGCGGCGCTAGGATGCGCGCGACATCGTCCGGATCTTCGGGTCCATTCCACGGGGGAATTGATGACTGATCAGACGAGTGGCCGGTGGCTGGGGCTCGGCACGCCGGGCGGTATCGAGGCGTACGTCCACGGCCCGGTGGGCGAGGTGCGCGGCGCGGTGGTGGTCTGCCCGGAGCTGTACGGGGTGAACGCCTACGTCCGCGGGATCTGCGCGGAGCTCGCCGGGCTCGGGTACGTGGCGCTGGCCCCCGACTTCTACTGGCGCAGCCGGCGGCGCACCGAGCTCGGCTACAGCGCGGAGGAGCGTGAAGAGGGCCTGACGCTGATGCGCGCCCTGGACCGCGACGAGCTCGTCGCCGACGCCGCCGAGGCGCTGGACTCGGCCGTCGCCTGGGCCGACGACCACGGCGTGGCCTTCGTGGGCACGAGCATGGGCGGCCACATCGCGGTGCGCGCGGCCACCGAGCTGCGCTTCGACCTGGCCGCCGTGTTCTACCCGGGTTGGCTGCTCAACTCCGGCTTCCCGCTGGTCGGCCCGGTCCCGCCGCTGGAGACGGCCGGGCGCATCGCCGCCAACGGCGTGTACCTGCTGGGCTTCTGCGGCGAGCTGGACCACATCCTCCCGCCGGAGGAGTGGCAGGAGGCCGAGCGGAAGCTCACCGAGGCCGAGGTCGGCCACGAGCTGGTCACCTACCCCGGCGCCCGCCACGGCTTCGCCGCCGACCGCCCGGCGGACCACGACGCCGCCGCCACCGCCGACGCCTGGCGCCGCGTCCACGCGGCCCTGGCCGAGCGGCTGTAGCACCCGGCCCGGATTCGGGGCGTACGACCACTGTGGTCCGTCGGTGCCGGGTCGTACACTCCCGGGATGGACCGCAGGACACCGCCCGTACTCCCCGAGCTGCCGCTCCAGGAGCTGGAGTGCTTCTCCGTGCTGGTCCACCAGCTGCACTTCGGCCGCACGGCCGGGCTGCTCGGGGTGTCGCAGGGCCGGGTCTCGCAGCTGATCAAGCGGCTGGAGGGCCGGGTCGGGGCGCCGGTGTTCGAGCGGACCAGCCGGCGGGTGGAACTGACGGAGCTGGGGCGGGAGCTGGCCGAGCAGGTGGTGCCGGCCTTCGAGCGGCTGCGGGAGGGCTTCGAGGCCCCCCCCGGGCGGGGGGGGGGGGGGGGCCCGCCCCGGGGGGGGGGGGTGCCAGGGGGGGGGTTAGAGGGGGGGGTGTTAAAAAAAAAACAGACC
>NZ_JBHWGD010000135.1:0-6646 GCF_042733235.1 Kitasatospora sp. NPDC059722 | reverse complement strand
CGTGTGTAACTGCCGGAGCGGGGGCGCGCGCTGGCGGAGCAGGTGGTGCCCCCAATCGAGCGGCTGCGGGTGGGATTCGCCGCCCCCGGGGGGGGGGCGCCCTCGGCGGACCGGCCGATGCGGGTCGGCTTCCAGTGCGTGGTGTACGAGCCGGTGGCGCGGGCCGTCGCGGGTCTGCCGGAGGGTTCGGTCCAGCTCGTCGAGCTGCCCTGGGGGGATCCGTTCTCCCGGCTGGCGCAGGGCGACGTCGACCTCGCCATCGTGCTCGCGCCGTGCCGGGAGCCGGGGCTGCGCGTGCTCATGGAGTTCTCGCGGCAGCCGGTCCGCATCGCCCTGTCCGCCGCCCACCGGCTGGCCCGGGCGGCCGGGGTCTCCGCCGGGGACCTGGCCGGGCTCGGGCTCATCGAACCGCGCGGCCCCGCGCCGGACTACTGGCGCCTGGCGAACGCGCCCCGGCGGCTGCCCGACGGGCGGGACCTGGCGTACCCGGCGGGCGCCGCCACGCTCCAGGAGGGGTTGTCGACGGTGGCCAGCACCGCGCAGGGCCTGCTGCTCTGCGAGGCGAGCGTGCGGTACGTCCAGCGCCCGGACATCCGCTACCTCCCGGTGCCCGACCTGGAGCCGTCGACCCTGCTCGTCGTCCGGCGGGAGCGGGCGGTGCACGGGCTGACGGAACGTTTCCTCGGGCTTCTCGCGGAATCCGTCGGCTGACCTGTCGCGCCGTTTCGCCGTAGGGCTTCCCTGTGCCTTTCCGCGCCCCCTTACGCCTCCAGGCTCCTCGCGGCGTCGCGGATGACGTCGAGGACGAAGGCCGGGTGCGAGAGCATCGGCACGTGGCTGCTGTCGACGGCGTAGGTCTTCGCGCCCATGCGCTCGGCGGCGGCCCGCTCCAGGTCGGGGTGTACGGTGCGGTCGTCGTTCGCGACGATGTACCAGCTCGGCTTCGTGCGCCAGGCGGTGCCGGGGACCTGCTGGGTGAACAGGTCGGCGACCGGTACGGCGCCCGTCGCGAGGACGAGCTTCTGCTCGGTCTCCGGCAGATCGCCGCAGAAGTCGCCGAGGCCCGACTCCTGGAGCCAGATGCGGCCGTCGGCGACCTCGATGTTCTTGAAGACGGGCGTGCCGGGGAACTTCTCCTGCTGGCCCTGCGAGGTCTCGTCCTCGTCGGGGGCGAGCGCCGCGATGTACACCAGGGCGCCCACCCGGTCGTGGACGCCGGCCTTGGTGATCAGGGTCCCGCCGTAGGAGTGGCCGACCAGCACGACCGGTCCCGGCACGCGATTGATCGCGCGGGTGACGCACGCGACGTCGCCTTCGAGCGAGTCGAGGCCGTGCTGCGAGCTGAGGACCTCGTGGCCCTCGGCCTGGAGCGCGGGGATGAGCCTGCCGAAGCACGACCCGTCGGCCCAGAGCCCGTGGGCGAAGACGATGCTGGCCTTGCCGGTCATGTGATGTCCTCCTGCGTAGGTGGCGGGCCGCGACGGCGCCCTACGCCGAGTATCCTGTCGATCACTCATCGTGGCAATCCGCTCTCCCTCCGGCCCTCCCGTCCGCTAGCGCCGCGGCCGGGAGGCGACGGCGACGAGCAGCCCGGAGGCCGTCGCCAGCGCCGCCGCGAGGAGCACCGCGCGGTTCCCGGCGTGGTCGATGACGAGGCCGCCCGCCAGGGAGCCGACCGCGATGCTCGCGTTGAACACGCCCGCCCACAGTGCCCCCGAGGCCTCGATCCGGGCCGGGTCGGCGGTGCGGACCCAGGTCTGCGTGGAGACCGACACCCCGCCGTACGACGCGCCCCAGAGGACGAGCGCGAGCACCACCGTCACGACGCTGCCGGTGAGGACGGGCAGCAGGCCGGTCGCCAGCGTGACCCCCGCGAGGGCGGCGGTCACGGCCGCCCTGGGGCTGCGGCCGGCGAGCGGGCCGAGCGTGAAGTTCCCGGCCACGCCCGCGAGCCCGTACACCAGGAGGCAGGCCGCGATGACGCCGGTGCCCAGGCCCGCGTCGGCTTCGAGCACCGGGCGGACGTACGTGTAGCCGGCGAAGTGGCCGAGGACGACGAGCGTCGTGACGGCCAGCCCGGTCGCGACGCCCCGGTGTCGCAGCACACCCGCGATCCCGTCGAGCCGGCCGCGCTCGTGCACGGGCAGGGCGGGCAGCGTGCGCGCGAGGACGGCGGCGCAGGCCACGCCGAGGAGCGCGAGCGCCCAGAACGCGGCGCGCCAGTCGAGCAGCGCGGCGAGGTAGGTGCCCAGCGGGACGCCGAGGACGGAGGCGATCGAGACGCCGGAGAAGACCATGGTGGAGGCGAGGGCGATCCGCGGCCCGTCGACGAGGCGAGGGGCCAGCCCGGGCACGAGCCCCCACACGATACCCATCGCCAGGCCGAGCAGGATCCGGCCGGCGACCAGGACGGTGAAGTCGGGGGCGATCGCGGTCACCGCGTTGGCGACGGCGAGCAGCAGCATGTGGCCGACGAGCACGCTCCTGCGGTCGCGC
This sequence comes from Kitasatospora sp. NPDC059722, assembly GCF_042733235.1. Classification (NCBI taxonomy): domain Bacteria; kingdom Bacillati; phylum Actinomycetota; class Actinomycetes; order Kitasatosporales; family Streptomycetaceae; genus Kitasatospora; species Kitasatospora sp. NPDC059722. Next base: position 4,150 of record NZ_JBHWGD010000135.1, on the reverse strand, counting down.
AGTCCGATGAGGGCCGGGACGAAGGGGGAGACGCCCGCGCCGATGAGCCCGGTGATCGTCAGGGAGAGGCCGGTGACACCGTCGGTGACGGAGAGGCTGTCCGACATCGGCGTCAGCAGCCCGACCGGCATCATCTCGGCGGACACCACGGTGAACGTGCTCAGGGCGACGGCGACGACGGGGGACCAACGGGCCGCGGTGGAAGGCGAGTTGGCTGGAGCGAGGACTTCCGCGTTCTTCATGGCCCAAGCTCATCAGCCGGCCCGGGGGCGAGCAAGATCGATCAGCTCATGCATTGATTAGCACGGCTCATGAATCACGCCCGGCCGCGGTGCCGCCCGTGTCGGCGAGACGGGCGGCACCGCGGGGACTCACTCCGCCGGGGCGATCCGGTACCCGCCGCGCGCCGAGTACAGCGTCAGCGCCTCGACCGGACAGAAGTCGACCGCCTCGGTCAGTTCGGCCGTCAGCTCCGCGCCGTCCCCGCCGTACCCGGCCACCGGCTCGGCCAGGCCCTCCGCCCCGAGCGCCAGCGAATCGGGCGCGCTGAGGGCGCACATGCCGGAGCCGATGCAGCGGTCCCGGTCGACGCGGACGACGACCGTCTCGGCGCCCGCCTCGGAGCCGGTCTCGGCACCCGTCTCTGGACCGGCCGTCACCAGGCCACCTGCAGCGAGTTCGGACTGCGGGTCAGCAGCCCGCGCCGCCAGTCGATCGAGCCGGCCGGGTCGGTGAGCCGCAGCGAGGGCAGCCGGCGGGCCAGCCGGTGCAGGGCCAGTTCGAGCTCCATCCGGGCCAGCCACGCGCCCAGGCAGTGGTGTGGCCCGGCGCCGAAGGTGTACATCGGCGCGACGAGCGGGGAGAACAGCTCGGTCAGCAGGTCCCCGGTGAAGACCTCCGGGTCCATGTTGGCCGCGCTGGTGTCGGCGGCGACCACGCTGCCGGCCGGGATGACCACCCCGCCGATCTCGACCTCCTCCACGGTGCGCCGCAGCAGGCCGGGGAAGTAGTCGGTGTCCCCGAGCGGCACGGCCCGCAGCAGCTGTTCGGTCGCGGCGGCGGCGCTGGCCTCGTCGGCGGCCAGCCGCTGCCAGGCGTCGCGCCCGTCGCCCAGGAGGTAGACGAGGGCGTTGCCGAGGGACGTCATCGTGGTCTCGTGCCCGGCCACGACGAGCCCGATCACGAGCGTGACCAGCTGCCCCTCGGTGATCGAGCCGTCCTCGGCGGCGGCCACCAGCAGGCTGCTGACCAGGTCCTCGCCCGGGTCGGCGCGCCGCTCGGCGATCACGGCGGAGCCGAATTCGGCGAACTCGCCCATCGCGGTGACGATCGCCTCGGCGCTGTGGGCGGTGGTGGAGAGCGCGTGGTCGCTCCAGTGGGCGAGCCGCTTGCTGTCCAGGTTGTCCAGCCCCATCAGCCGGCTGATCACCGCGACCGGCAGCGGGCGGGTGTAACCGGCGACGATGTCGGCCGGGTTGCCGTGGTCGATCAGCTCGTCGATCAGGCCCTCGATCACCGAGGCCACCCAGGGCCGCCAGCGCGCGATCGCGCGCGGCGTGAACGCCCGCTGCACGGTGCGGCGCAGCCGCTGGTGCTCGGTGCCGTCGATGTTCAGCATGCTGTTCGGATCGTCCAGCAGGTTGGGCGCGTTGGTGAGCGGCGGCGCGTCCGGCGCGTACAGCGGAGCGCGGCCGAGCCGCGGGTCGGTGAGGACCTGCCGCACGTCGGCGTGCCGGCTGACCAGCCAGACCGGGGTGCCGGTGGGCAGCGCGGAGAGCCGGGGCGGACCGGCCTCGGCGTGGCGCGGGCAGTGCAGCGGCGTGAGCGGGGCGGTGCCGGTGCCGGCACCGGTCGCACTGTTCTCGGCGGACATCCGTACTCCAGACTCCAGGGCGGTGGGCCGCGCGGGCGGCTCGGCTCTGGCCGGCGGGTGGGACCGGGATCGGACGGGACCGGGGTCCGGGTACGCGGACCCGGCCGACGGGTGGGACCGGGTGGGACCGGGGCGGGCGAGGTCGGGCGCGCCGGTCGTGCCGGGGCGCGCCGGTCGTCACGGGAGTGTGCTGAGCGTCATCGCGTGGACCGCTTCTGCTACGACCGTACGTGGGCGGCGGTCCGCGCGTCTGCGGTACTTCCGGCCAACGCCGATGCTTTCCGGGCACTTCGGCGCGCACGCACGGGCGCCCGGCGCCCTCCGTGCGCCCCCGGCCGAGCTGGGCCGCGATCGGCTCCGGGTATGCCGCCGTCATATCCCGGGACCTGGGCGGACGGTGATCCGGTGACCGGACCCGCCCGCCGGGCGGGCGCGGGCGTGGACGATACGCTTCGTGGGCAAGTGGTTCGACGCAGGTCACGCCGGGTGCGACGGCGCCCCGGCCGACGGAGGTGGAAACGGATGGCCCAGCAGGTCAAGGCAGTCATCGCGCGTGCCAAGGGCGCGCCCGTGGAGGTGACCACGATCGTCGTGCCGGACCCGGGGCCGGGCGAGGCCGTCGTCCGGATCCAGGCCTGCGGCGTGTGCCACACCGACCTCCACTACCGCGAGGGCGGGATCAACGACGAGTTCCCGTTCCTCCTCGGCCACGAGGCCGCGGGCGTCGTCGAGTCGGTCGGCGAGGGCGTCACCGAGGTCGCCCCGGGCGACTTCGTCGTCCTCAACTGGCGCGCGGTGTGCGGCCAGTGCCGGGCGTGCCGGCGCGGCCGTCCGCAGTACTGCTTCGACACCCACAACGCGAAGCAGAAGATGACGCTGCTGGACGGCACCGAGCTGTCCCCGGCGCTCGGCATCGGCGCGTTCGCCGAGAAGACCCTCGTCGCGGCCGGCCAGTGCACCAAGGTCGACCCGGCCGCCGAGCCGGCCGTCGCGGGCCTGCTGGGCTGCGGCGTGATGGCGGGCCTCGGCGCCGCGATCAACACCGGCGGCGTCGGGCGGGGCGACTCGGTCGCCGTGATCGGCTGCGGCGGCGTCGGCGGCGCGGCGGTCCTGGGTTCCCGGCTGGCGGGCGCGGCGCGGATCATCGCCGTCGACATCGACGACCGCAAGCTGGAGACGGCCCGCGGCCTCGGCGCCACCCACACCGTCAACTCCCGTACCACCGACCCGATCGAGGCCATCCGCGAGCTCACCGGCGGCCACGGCGCGGACGTCGTCGTCGAGGCGGTCGGCCGCCCCGAGACCTACCGGCAGGCGTTCTACGCGCGCGACCTCGCCGGCACCGTCGTCCTGGTCGGCGTGCCCACCCCGGAGATGACGCTGGAGCTCCCGCTGCTCGACGTCTTCGGCCGCGGCGGCGCCCTCAAGTCCTCCTGGTACGGCGACTGCCTGCCCTCCCGGGACTTCCCGATGCTCATCGACCTCTACCTCCAGGGCCGCCTGGACCTCGGCGCGTTCGTCACCGAGACCATCGAACTCGACGCGGTGGAGCAGGCGTTCGAGCGCATGCACCAGGGCGACGTGCTCCGCTCGGTGGTGGTCCTGTGACCGTCCGCGTGGACCGTCTCGTCACCTCCGGTGTGTTCGAACTCGACGGCGGCAGCTGGGAGGTGGAGAACAACGTCTGGATCGTCGGCGACGACACCGAGGCCGTGGTGATCGACGCCGCGCACGACGCCGACGCGATCGAGGCCGCGCTCGGCGGGCGCCGACTGCTGGCGATCGTCTCCACCCACGCCCACAACGACCACGTCGATGCCGCCCCCGCGCTCGCCGAGCGCACCGGCGCGCCGATCCTGCTGCACCCCGACGACCTCCCGCTGTGGAAGCTCACCCACCCCGAGCGCCTCCCGGACGGCGAACTCGCCGACGGCCAGCGGATCGAGGTGGCCGGCACCGCGCTGACCGTCCTGCACACCCCCGGCCACGCGCCGGGCGCCGTCTGCCTGCACGCCCCGGAGCTCGGCACCGTCTTCACCGGCGACACCCTCTTCCACGGCGGGCCGGGCGCGACGGGCCGGTCGTTCTCGCACTTCCCGACGATCATCGACTCCATCCGGGACCGCCTCCTCACCCTCCCGCCCGAGACGGTGGTCCGCACCGGCCACGGCGACCCGACCACGATCGGCGCCGAGGCCCCGGCCCTGCCCGAATGGATCGCCCGCGGGCACTGACGCCCGGCGGCGCCCGGGGGGGGGGGCCCCCCCCCGGGGGCGT
>NZ_JBHWGD010000134.1:0-13365 GCF_042733235.1 Kitasatospora sp. NPDC059722 | reverse complement strand
CGGCGTCGACCTGGACGTCCCCCGGGGGAACACCCTCTGCGTGATCGGGCCGTCCGGCTCCGGCAAGTCGACGCTGCTGCGCGCCGTCAACCGCCGGGGCGCTCGCCGCCCCGGGCCGCGGCCGGGGGGGGGCGGGGCCCCGGGGGCGGCCGCGCGGGTCTCGGCGGCGCTCGCCGGGGCCGTCGGCGCCCCGGCCCGGATCATGGTGCCGGTCGACCTGCGCCGGCACGTGCGGGCCGCCTCCGCCACGGCCAACCTCACCCTGCCCGTGTTCCTCGACGTGCCGCCCGGCCAGGACCCGGACACCGTCCACCGCCGGCTGCTGGACGCCCTCGCCGAGCGGCGGGAACTGGCCACCGGCACCGAGGCGGCGCTCGCCCGGCTCCCGCTGCCGGCGGCCGCCGCCCTCGTCCGCGCCTCCAGGGCCGCGGAACTGGCCCGGCACCGCCACCTCGCCTCGGCGATCGTCTCGCACGCCGGCCGGCTGGACCCCGCGGAGTTCGGCACCGACGCCTTCACCGCGACGACCGCCTACGCGCTGCCCGTCCACGCGCCCCTCGTGCCGTTCAGCGTCGTGCTGCTCGAACTGCCCGGCCACACCGAGCTGGTGGTCTCCGCCCGGGGCGCCGCGGACGTGGGCGAGCGCTGCGACGCGCTGATCGACCGCATCGCCGAGGCGCTCACGACCGGCGAACCGGCCACTGCTCCACGGCAATTGCAGCCCGGCGCCGCCGAACGGCTCCTCACCCCGGGCCCCGAGGGCCTGCCACCGCTGGACACCACCGTCGTCCAACTGTTCCGCGCACAGGCCGCCCGCTCCCCACAGGCCACCGCCGTGACCGGCGACTGCGCGCACTGGTCGTACGACGAACTCGACCGGCGCTCGGACGCCGTCTGCGCCGCACTGCTCGCGCGAGGCGTGCGACGCGGCGAGGTCGTCGGGGTCCTCGCCGACCGCACGGCGTACGGGCTCGCGGGCGTGTGGGGCGTCCTCAAGGCGGGCGCGGCGTTCCTGCCCGTCGACGTCCGCAACCCGGCGCGCCGCGTCGCGGAGCTGCTCGGCGACGCGCGGGCCCGGTACTGCCTCGCGGAAGCCGCCTGGGCGGGCCTCGCCGAGGACTTCGACGGAACGTCGATTCCCTTGGAGAGCACGGCAGACAGCCCGATCGACGACCAGGCGCGCGAGACGGTCGCCGCCGCCGCGCCGGGCCCGGACGACCTCGCCTACGTCATCTACACCTCCGGCTCCACCGGCCGCCCCAAGGGCGTGCAGGTCGAGCACCGGAGCCTGGTCAACGCCGTCGGCTGGCTGGCCCCGCTCATGCGCTGCGACGAACGCACCCGCGCCGCCTACTCCTTCTCCCCCGGCTTCGACCTGTCCCTGATGCAGATCTTCCCGCCGCTGCTGCACGGCGGCGCGGTCGTGCCGGTGCCCGGCGAGCTCGACCACCTCAAGCTCCGCGACATGTACGAGGGCCGGCTCGCCAACACCCTGTCGCTCACCCCCACCCACCTCGGCCTCGCCGCCCGCCTCGGCATCCGCCCGGCCGGCATCCGCGCCCTGCAGCTCGGCGGGGAGAACCTCACCGCGGCCACCGCCCGCCGGGCGCGCGAGGACTTCGGCCCGCACTGCCTCATCGTCAACGCCTACGGCCCCACCGAGGCCACGCTCGCCTGCACCGTCGCCGTCGTCGAGGACGGCATCACCCGCGGCTCGGCGCCGATCGGCGTCCCCGTGCACCGCACCGGCGTGAGCGTACTGGACGACCAGCGGCGCGAAGTCCCCGACGGCCGGCCCGGCGAGCTGTACGTCACCGGCGCACAGCTCGCCCGCGGCTACCTCGGCCGCCCCGACCTCACCGCCGAACGCTTCGTCCTCCTGCCCGACGGCCGCCGCGCCTACCGGACCGGCGACCTCGTGCTGCGCCTGCCCGACGGGCAGCTGGAGTACGCGGGCCGCGTCGACGACCAGGTGAAGATCCGCGGCCACCGGGTGGAGCCGGCCGAGGTCGAGACGGCGCTGACCGCACTGGCGGACATCGCCCAGGCCGCCGTGGTCGCCCGCGGCCGGACCGGGGACGTGCGGGCGCTGTGCGCGTTCGTCGTCCTCGCCCGGGGCGCCTGCGCCGCAGCCTTCGACGAGGCCGCCGTCCGGGCCGAGCTCGCTCGGACGCTGCCGCCGCACCTGGTGCCCACGGTGGTGCGCGTCCTGCCCGCGCTGCCGGAGACCGCCAGCGGCAAGACCGACCGCAAGGCGCTGCCGGACCCCTTCGGCGACGCCACCGCACCGGCAGGGCCGGGCGACGACCGGGGCGTGGCGGCCGTGACCGCCCGGATCTGGTCGCGCGTCCTGCGCTGCGAGGCCGCGTCCCTCGACGACTCGTCCGACTTCCACGCGCTGGGCGGCGATTCGCTCGCCGTGCTGGAGATGCTGTCGGCCCTCGGCGAGGAACTGCTCGGCGGGCAGCTGCCCGGCGGCTCGGCCGAACGGCGGCTGCTGGACCGGCTCGGACCGCTCGGCGACGGGCTCACCCTGGGCCGCGTCGTCACCGCCGTCGACACCGTACGGAGCGAGGCATGATCTTCGTCGGCGAGGGCGCGCTGCTGTGGCGCGCCGTACGGCACACCCTGGACAGCGGGCGGGCGGTGGACCTGGTCTGCGGCCCGGCCGCGGACGGCGGCGCGGCACCGCCCGGCGTCCGCCACCTCGCCGCCACGGACGTCAACGCGGTCGCGGACGAGCTGGCGGCGGCCTGCACGGACGGGCTGGTCTGGTCGGTCAACAACCGGATGATCTTCCGCGCCCCGGTGCTGTCCGCCGGCCTGCGCGTCCTCAACGTCCACCACGGCCCTCTCCCGGCCTACCGCGGGATGCCCGAAGTCGCCCTGGTGTACGCGATGCTGGGCGGCGAGGCGGAGTTCGCGGCCACGCTCCACCGCGTCGACGAGGGCATCGACACCGGCCCCGTCCTGGCCCGCGAGCCCTACCCGATCGGCGCCGACGAGCCGTACCACGTGGTGATGCGCCGGGGCCTGCAGGTCTGCCACCGGCTCTTCGAGCGGTGCCTGCCGCTCGCCGCGGCCGACCCCGACTGGCCCGGCGACCCGGGTGCCTCCGTGGGGGCGGGGGACGGCGGCTACTACGGCCGCACGGCGCTGGCCCGCCTCCCCCTTTGGCGCGAGCATCCCGAGTACGCCCGCGCCACCGACCTGGGCTTCCTCGCCGGCTACCTCCCCGAACTCGCGGAAGCCCTGGGCTGACGGCCGGGCCGTGCATCCGGCGGGCGGCCTGGACGGGACGTCAGTGTGCCCCACCGGCAGGTGCGGGCGGATTTCGGCGGCGCGGCGGCGGGCGGGTGAGTAGGCTGCCGGGGCCGGTGGGGGTCAGGGGAGGAACGTGCTGATGACGATGGACACTTGCGCGGCGAAGGGTCGCCGGGCGGCTGCGGCTGCGGTGCTCGCCCTGGGGGTGGCGGGCGTGCTCGCGGGGTGTTCCTCGGGCGGCGGCGGTTCGGCGTCCGGTCCGGTGGCTCCTTCGGCAAGTGTCCCGGCTCAGGCCGCACCGGCCCCCGTCACTGGCGCTCCCAGCGCTCCCAGCGCTCCGGCGGCCACGGTCGCCACCGGCGCGAAGCCCGTCGGCAGCCGTCCCGCCGACCCGTGCTCCGTCCTGACGAACGACCAGGTCACCCGGGCCCTGGCCGCCTCGGTCCCGCTCCGCGCGGAGGGCGCGTCGACCGAGGTGGCGTGGGGCTGCACCTGGGGCTCCCGTCAGTCCTTCGTGAGCATCAAGGAGCTGGACGCGACCCGGTTCACGGCCGTGACCACCAACGACCGGTCCGTCTCGTCCCCGGTGCCCGGGGTCGGGGACGACGCCGTCCTGCTCAAGGACAAGGAGGACGGCGGGATGCCGAAGGTCGTCTTCACCCTCGCCGGCCACCACTACAGCATCGAGGCCGTGGCCGACCGCCGCGAGCTCGGCGTCGCCAACGCCGCCCAGGAGGCCGCCGTCGAACAGCAGCTGGCCGCCACCGCGGCCAAGGCGCTGGCGGGCTGACCGGCCCTCACTCCTCTTCCTCCTCCTCGGCCCTGGACAGGGCGTCGGCGATCAGGCGGGTGGCGAAGTCGTGGTCACCGCCGGACATCCGGTTGACGTGCTCGGCGAGCAGGGCGACCATCGCCTCCAGCGGGTTCATCTCGGCGTCCGTCCAGGGCCCGTACTGCGCGCGCCAGAGGTTGGGGCTCAGGCCGCTGCCCGCGGCGATCAGCAGGCCGGCCATCGTAGGGATGACCTCGGGACTGAACGTCCTCGGCATCATCCGCATCGTCGACACGAGGGTCGGCACGATGTGCTCGACGACGTCCTTGTCGTGCTCCTCGCAGACCGTCCGCATCCAGCTCATGTACATGTACACGAGCGTGCACGCGCCGTCCAGCAGCTCGGCGAACTCCGCGGGGCCCAGCGACGCGGCGAACTCGTCGAGCATGCGCTGGCGTTCGGGGTCCGCCCCGGTCCGGCCGTCGTAGATCGCCTTGAGCCGGGAGTCGATCACCATGAGTGCCGTGCTCACGTCGCCGACGGGCGCGAACTGGGGGTCACAGGGCGAGGGCGACGATGACACGGGACTCCTTGTGCAAGGGCCAGGACCGGTGCGCGGCAGGACAGTTCGTAGGGTAGGCGCACCGCCCGGGCCCGGTCCGGCGAACCACCGCTCCCCCGGCGCGGAGCGGATGGCGCGCGCCGGGCGTGCGGGCCGGGGAGCCGGGTCAGCCGGGTCAGTCGGCCGTGTGCTGCCGCACCGCCTCGATGAAGCCCCCGGTGGACGGCCCGGACAGGGGGCGGCCGTAGCTGTCCGCGATCTGGTCCAGGGCGGTGAGGCCGGCCGTCCAGCCGTGCCGGTCGAGCCAGTGGTGGGTGTCGGGGCCCAGGCCGCCGCGCCACAGGCTGGTGACGTGGGCGAGCGCCGGGTCGTGCGGGGTGCGGCTCACGTCCCGGCCCCGCTCCAGCAGCAGCCGGCTGCCCGGGGCCGCCAGGGCGGCGACGGCCGTGAACAGGCCGGCCGCCTCCTCGGCCGTGAAGTAGACCAGCAGTCCCTCCGCGAGCCACGCCGAGCGCCGCGCCGGGTCGAAGCCCGCCGCGACCAGGCGCTCGGGCCAGCGCGGGTCCAGCAGGTCGGCCGGCAGGGCGGTGCGGTGGCCGACGGGTACGGCGCCCGCGTCGTCCAGGACCTTCTGCTTGAAGTCCAGCACCGGGTCCAGGTCGAGCTCGAACACCCGGGTGCCGGCCGGCCAGTCGAGCCGGTAGGCACGCGTGTCGAGGCCCGCCGCGAGCAGCACGACCTGCTCCGCCCCGTCCGCGGCGGCCGCGAGGAGACGGTCGTCGTAGAAGCGGGTGCGCAGGATGCCGTGCGCGACCAGGCCCTTGGCCAGCCCGCTGAGCCCGGGGCGGGGGGCGGCCGGCTCCACTCCGGCGGCGGTGATGAACGCGGTGGCGTACGGGTCGACGAACAGCGCGTCGGGCCGGGCGCTCTCGTAGGCGCGCACCCTGGCGACGGACAGCGCGGTGCGGGACACCGGGCTCAGGGCTTGGGGGGTGTCGGAGGTCATACCGTGCAATCTAGCCGCCCGCCCGGAGCCGCTCCGGGGCCTTTTCGGCCCCGGCGGTGTCCCGATTGCGGGTGAACGGGCGCGGCGCGTCGGCCCGGTGACGCAGCGGATGCCCGGCGGGCCGCTAGGACAGGTGGATGCGCCTTCCGTCCCTGGCCGCGCTCCCCGCGGCGGCCGTGCTCCTCATGCTCCCCGGCACCGCCCACGGGCTCGCCCCCGTGGCAGCCGCGGTACCGTCGGTCTCCCGCCCGTCTCCTCTCGCCGCGCCGCTGCCGGAGTACCGGTTCACCGGCGCCGGGTTCGACGCCTGCACGGCCCCGCCGCTGGAGGCCCTGTCCGTGTGGCGCACCGCCTCGCCGTACGGCGCGGTGAACATCTACAGCAGCGGTCGCCAGCGCGGCTGCGCGCAGCCGCGGCTGACGCCGCAGTGGGTCACCGAGGCCCGCGCGATGGGCTGGAAGCTGGTGCCCACGCACGTCGGGCTCCAGGCGCCGTGCGCCGAACGCGAGGACAAGCCGCTGCGCATCGATCCGGCCCGGGCCGAGGAACAGGGCGGGCAGGAAGCCGACGAGGCCGCGGCGGCCCTGCGGGCGCTGGGCCTGGGCGCGGGCAGCCCCGTCTACCTGGACATGGAGGCCTACCCCGCCGACGACGCCGAGTGCAGCCGCGCGGTCGTCGACTTCACCGTCGGCTGGACCGAGGCCCTGCACGCCGCCGGCTACCGGTCCGGCTTCTACTCCAGCCTGAACTCCGGCATCGCCGACATCGTCGACGCCGCCCGCAGCGGCCGTACCTCCCTGCCCGACGCCCTCTGGTACGCCCGCTGGGACCACAACCCCACGACCACCGGCCAGCCCGGCCTGCCCGACGACCTGTGGACCGGCCACCACCGCATCCACCAGTACCGCGGCAGCGCCGACGAGACCTACGGCGGCGTGACCCTCAGCATCGACCCCGACCAGCTCGACGGCCCGGTGGCGGGCGGCTTCCGGGGCGAGGACGGCTGAGCGGGCCGGGCGGCGAAAACCCGGTCGCAGCGGGGCCGGTGCACGGATCAGACTGGCCGGATGGATACCCGTCGTCCCTGCCCCTGCTGCGGCCACCTCGTCCTCAACGTCGAGGACGGCTGGCCCGGCTCCCATGAGATCTGCCCGGTCTGCTTCTGGGAGGACGACGGGGTGCAGTTCCGGTGGCCGTTCACCCCGGGCGGCGCGAACCAGGTCTCGCTCGTCGAGGCGCAGCGGAACTTCCACGCCTACGGGGCCAGTGAGGAGCGTAGGCGGCCCTTCGTGCGCCCGGCGGCCGAGGACGAGCCGCTCGACGCCGCCTGGCGGCCTATCGACCCGCTGACGGACCGGTTCGAGGTGTGGGACGGCGGGCGCGGGCGGCCCTGGCCGGAGGACAGGTCGGTGCTGTGCTGGTGGCTCCCGTCGTTCTGGGGCTGTCCGGAGGAGCCCGATCCGCCGCCGGCCCGGCGGGTGGTCATCGACGTGGGCCCGGTGCGCGACGTGCGGGGCCTGCACGCCGTCCTGAAGCGGGAGCTCGGGTTCCCGGCGTTCTACCTCTGATCTTGGCCAGTGCTCCGCCCTTCAGGGCGGGGGGGGTGAAGGCCATCCTTGGGCCGCACGCGCGAAGCGCCGGAGGGTTCTGCGCCTCCGTGGCGACGGTCAGACGGGACGCTGCTGGTTCTCGATGTACTGCTTGACGGTCAGGGGCGCCCCGCCGCACGGTCCGGCGAAGTAGGAACCGGACCAGAGGTGTCCGCCCCACAGGTACCGGCGGACGTGGGTGTCGTACTCTCCCCCAGCCTTCGGCTGGGAGGTGCCCCCAGGCGGAGCCGCCGGGAGCTGACGCCCTTGAGGGAGTTGGCCAGCTTGGAGAGCTGGACTTTTGGTGGGTAGTGCACGAGCAGGTGTTGGTAACGAAAACCAAGTGAACGTGCAGGTTGTAGACAACATGCGACCGGTTCTGACATCGGGATGAGGGCCCCGGCGTGGTGACACAGACCAACGCTAGGCTCTCGATTGTGAGTCAAGACACCCTGGTGAAGCGGCAGTTCGGGCATCGTGCCCGGCTTTCGCTGTCTCCTGCCGGGGTGTTGAAGACCGACGATCAGGCGCACGCGGCCCGCACCATGTGGAATCTTCTCCACGCCTGGTGGCAGATGATGCCGAAGCAAGAGCGGACTCTCGCGAACGCGGACGCCGCGATCCGACAAGCCCGCGAGGACATCGACTTCCTAGCCGTCCTGCCCGCGCAGGCCGCGCAAGCGGTACTCAAGACGTACTTCCAGGCGTGGAAGAACTGCTGGGAGGGCCGCGCCGACGCCCCGAACTTCAAGGGCCGGTTCCGCACGGTCATGTCCGTGGACATCCCGCAGGGCCGCGACCTGAACATCACCCGCGTGCACCGCCGCTGGGGGCAGGTCAACATTCCCAAGGTGGGCCGGGTCCGCTTCCGGTGGACCAAGGACCTGCCCGTGGGCAAGCGTGCCAACGCGGAGAACCGGATCACCGGGGCCCGGCTGGTCAAGGACGCGCTCGGCTGGCACATCGCCTTCCGAGTCCAGACCTCGGAGGTCAAGCCCGATCCCCACCAGGGACCAGAGGCCGGCATCGACGTGGGCGTCACCGTGCCCATCGCCCTCTCGGACGGCGAAACGTACACGCACGGCGAATGGCTGACCGGCAAGGAGAAGGCCAGGCTCCTGCACCTGGAGCAGCGCGCCGCACAGCGCAAGCAGCGCCGCAAGCCCGGCGAGCCGACCAGCCGCCGACTGCACCACACCTACGACCGGATCGCAGGACTCCGCGCGAAAGCCAAGCGCCGGGCCCTGGACTGGCAGCACCAGACGACCACCGCCATCGCCCGCGCATACGGCACGGTCGTGGTCGAAGCACTCACCATCACGAACATGGTCAAGTCCGCCAAGGGAACCATCGAGGAGCCGGGGAAGAACGTCGCCCGGAAGTCCGGACTGAACCGCTCCATCAGCGGGGAGGCATGGGGCCGTACGGTCACCATGCTGACGTACAAGACCGCCCAGTACGGCGGCATCTTGGTCAAGGTCCCCTCCGCCGGCACCTCCCGGCGCTGCTCGGCGTGCGGCCACACCACACCCGGCAGCCGGGAGTCCCAGGCCGTGTTCGCGTGCAAGAACCCGGACTGCGGCTGGTCGGGCAACGCCGACCACAACGCGGCCCGGAACGTCTTGCACCTGTACCGGATGGGCCTCGCGCTCATCCCGGTTGCCGGGAGGGCAGTCGTCAGGCGCGCGAAGCGCGTCAAGCCCGCTGCCACAAGGTAAGCAGGAATCTCCCGGCTTCAGCCAGGAGAGCACTCCAAGGCATGAGCTGGGACGCGTTCTGGGACGCGGTCACCGGGCTCGTCGTGATGCCGCGTGAGCTGGTCTTCACGGGGTGGGCGGAGCTCGAAGGCAGCACCCCCGTGGCTGCCTCCGAGCTGCGCCGGCTGCTCGGGCGGTTCGGGACGACGTCGCCGGGCTTCAGCGTCTCGTACCGCCCGTAGGTTCCGGGTCAGTTGGCCGGTTCGGCCTCCGGCTTGTCGACGATGGCCGAGGTGAGGACGGCCGAGGCGTACTCGTAGCCCTTGCCGTTGCCGGCGCCCGGGGACGGGGTGCCGGCGGGCGGGAGGCCGTCGGGGCCGCCCGGCGGGAGGTCGGCGAGGAGGACCTCGTGCACGCCGAGGAAGGCGCCGGTGGTCTTGTCGAAGACCAGGGCCACGCGCATGGTGCCGTTGGTGCCGACCACCGCGACGCCGTGGCGGCCGGCCGCGTCCGCCTCGTCGGCGACGACGGCCGTGCCCGGGATCTTCGCGGCCGCCTCCATGAGCGCGGCGGCGACGGCGGGCGGTGCCGCGATGTTCTGGAAGATCATCTGGACGTCCCCGAAGGCGAACTGATTGTACAGCTTCGGCGTCATCGGCATGCCCGCCACCATCTTGGAGCGGTCGGCGGAGAGCAGTTGCTGCAGGAGCTGCTGCGGGTCGGTGGGCAGGGAGGCGACGAACTCGTAGGTCGGGGCGGAGAAGCCCGCCGTTCGCGGGGCCCCGGAGGAGGTCGAGAGCATGGCGGGCCAGTCGGTCCGTCCGCCGCCCATCGTCGGGTCCAGGATCAGGCCCTGGGACCTGCCGTCGACCGACATCCACGACTTGCGCTCGTGCTTGGTCTCGCGGGCGCCGTCCTGGATCTCGCGCCGGTAGACGAACTGGGCGCCCTTGGCGCCGGGGTCGGGGCTGCTCGCGGCGGCCTTCGCGGCGCGGGCGAGCAGGCCCGCAGGGTCGGTCGGCTCCGGGAGCGGGGTGGCGGTGGGGCTGGCACTGGGGCTGGGGGCGGACGAGGCCGGGGCCGACGGGGCGGCGTCGCCGTGGTGGCGGTCCGGAATGGCCAGGGTGACGGCCGCCAGCGCGCCGACCGCCAGCGGGGAGGCGACCAGCCACACCAGCCTGCGCCGCGGCTTCGGCGCCTTCGTCTCAGCGGCGATCTCACTCATCAGGTGCTCCTTCAGAAACCGTTGGCGGTCGGCGGGGAGCAGCTCGGGCGAGTTGTTCGGCGAGTTGTTAGGCGAGTTGTTCATCGGATTTCCTCCTGCAACTCCTGCGACTCGTGCGACTCCTGCAACTCCCGCAGCGACCGGGCGGCTTCGAAGCCGCCGACCCGTACCTGTCCGGTGGCGGGAGCGGGTTCCCGGCGGTTTGCCGGCTCGTTGAGCTTGGTCTCGGCGAGGGTGCGCAGCCGGGTGCGTGCCCGGGACAGGCGCGAGCGGACGGTGCCGACCGGGACGCCGAGGGCCTCGGCCGCCGAGGCGTAGTCGAGCCCGACCCACACGCAGAGGCGGAACACTTCGCGTTCGGAGCGGCGCAGTTCGGGCAACGCGCGGCGTACGGCGGCGAGTTGGGCGCTGTCGTCGATGCGGGAGACGAGTTCGTCGGCGAAGTCGGGCACGGCCTCGCGTTCGGCGAGGCGGGCCATCGCGGCGCGGTGCCGGCGGGCGGCCCGGGCGGTGTTGCGCAGCACGTTGGTGGCGATGCCGAAGATCCAGGGGCGCAGGTCGTCGTCGCCGTCGTGCAGTTTGGCGCGCAGGCGCCAGGCCTCCAGGAAGGTCAGCGACACCGCGTCCTCGGCGGCCGCCCAGTCCCCGAGGGTGCGCAGCGCGTAGCCGTACACGGCTTGGGCGTGTGCGTCGAAGACCTCGCCGAGCGCGGCCTGGTCGCCGGCGCGCAGGCGCGCTCGTTGTGACAGTTCCATGTCCCTCCCTGTCCGCGGGCCGCGCGGGGTTCCGTGTGATCCGCGTCACGCGCGTGTGGCCGGCGGGGGCTCGGCGTCGATTCTCCGGTGGTGCTGCGGAAGTTTCGGAAATCGGGGACCTCGGGTGCGCGCGGGACGGGGTCGCGCGGGGGTGTGCGGGAGGCGTGTACGGACTTGTACGGGATACGGGACCTCACCGGGCCGCTCCCGGCAGGCTTGGGGCGTCGGGGCGGGACAGGACTGCGCCCCGGCGGGCGACATGGCAATCCGGCTCGTGATCCGACGTGAAAGGCGGGCTCACATGCGGTCCATGCTCCAACGGGTGTCCGGCGCGGCCAGGCGCCGCAGCCTCGCGCTGATCGGCGCCCTCACGGTCTCCGTCGCGATGGTCGCTTCCGCGACTCCGGCCAGTGCGACGATCGGGTGCACCGGCGGCGACGGCTGCAACCACCAGACGACGATCTACATGGACGGCGGCAACTACACTCCCTACCACGAGTGGTGGGGGCCGTTCACCGTCCTGAAGATGCAGGGGGACGGGAACCTGGTCCTCTACTGCACCAGCAACGGCGAGCCGAAGTGGGCCACCGGGACGGTCAACTCCAACACGACCTGGGTGAACTTCGAAGGCGGGTCGGGCGGGGGCAGCATGGTGATCTGGACGAACCAGGGGCCGTCGGGCAACGTCGCCCTGTGGTCGTCGCTGACCAAGCCCCCCACCCACAGCACGCGCGGCACGCAGGCGATCGTCCAGGCCGACGGCAACTTCGTCATCTACGACGGCTCCGGCAACGCCCTGTGGGCGTCGAACACCTACCGCCGCTGTCCGGGCACCGAAGGCTACTGGGGCTGACCCGGCCGGCCGTTCACAGGGGCGCCGTCACCTCGCGGTTCGAGGTGGCGGCGCCCCTGTGCGTCCGGCGGGTCAGCGGACGGCGGGCAGGAGGTCGTCGGTGGTCTGGGCGGGGCGCAGGAGTTCGAAGTGCACGGTGCCGTCGGGGTCGACGGTGAAGCCGTGGACGGCGGGTTCGGGCAGGCTGTTGTACTGGAAGTGGGTGGTCGCGTAGTACGCGCCGGTGTCGAGGAGGGCGACGAGGTCGCCGGGTTCCAGGAGGGGCAGCGGCCGGGCGCGGGCGACGAGGTCGCCGGCGAAGCAGCAGGGGCCGGCGATGTCCTGGGGGACGGGGTCGCCGTACTTGGCGGCGCCGGAGGGGTGGTGGGCGGTGATGCGCAGCGGCCAGGCTTCGGGCATGAAGACGGTGCGGGTGGCGACCTGGGCGCCGGCGTGGGTGAGGGCGATGTGCCGGCCGCCGGCGGTCTTGGTGTACTCGACGTGGGCGGCGATGAAGCCGTTCTTGGCGAGCAGGGAGCGGCCGAATTCGGTGACCACCCGGAATCCGCCGCCGAACAGGGCGGGGGCGTGGGTGCGCAGCCGCTCCGCGTAGGCGGTGTAGGTGGGGTCGGTGGTGTCGTCGGTGAAGTTGACGGGCAGTCCGCCGCCGATGTCGATGCCGGTGATCCGGCGTCGTCCGAGTGCGTCGTTGACGTGTTCGGCGAAGGCGACGGCCTTGGCGACGCCGTCGGCCATGAGGTCCGGGGGGCAGCCCTGGGAGCCGACGTGGACGTGGATCCAGGTGAGCCAGGGGTGTGCGCGGTAGGCGGCGAGGAGGCGTTCGGCGTTGCCGTCGTCGGCGAGCGGGATGCCGAACTTGGAGGTGGCGGTGGCGGTGGACATCGCGCCGATCGTGCCGCCGCCGATCTGCGGGTTGATCCTGATGCCGAGGCGGGAGCGGGAGGGGCGGGTGCGCAGGAGGGCGTCGACGCGGTCGAGTTCCTGCCAGTTGTCGATGTTGACCGCGGCGCCGAGTTCCAGGGCGCGGGCGAGTTCGCCGCGGGTCTTGGCCGGGGAGTCGTAGACGATCCGCGCGGGGTCGAAGCCGGCCGCGAGCGCCTGGGCGAACTCGCCGGGGCTGGCGACCTCGCAGCCCATGCCGAGGTGGCGCAGCCGTTCGAGGAGCGGGACGAGGCAGTTGGCCTTGGCCGCGAAGGTGTGCAGTGCGTGGACGGAGTCGGGGAAGGCCCGGTGCAGGGCGGTGACGCTCGCCTCGACGCCGTCGAGGTCGACGAAGGCGGCGAGCAGGGCTTGTTCGGGGTCGAGGAGTTTGCGCTGGACGGCTTCCCGCAGGACGCGTTCGCGGCGGGCGGCCGAGGGGTGGTCGGGTGACTGTCGGGTGGTCATGGTGCCCTGCTCCGCTGGGTGTCGTCGGTGGGGCCCGGGAGGGTTCGCGGGGGCCTGGGTCCAGGCTGCCGGGCGCCGGGGGGCCGTGTCTTCGTCCCACGGCGCGGATGTGCGGGGTGCGGGCCGTGTCGTGGCCGGGGGCGGCGGGCGGGCGGGGGGGCGCGGGGGGGGGGGCGGCGGGGGGGGGGGGGGGTGGCGCGCGCGTTCGCGGCTACAGGGCGGGCGGGGCGAGCGCCGCGGAGTCGGAAGCGCCCGG
>NZ_JBHWGD010000133.1:0-13721 GCF_042733235.1 Kitasatospora sp. NPDC059722 | reverse complement strand
CGCCTGGGCGGGGCCGGTGTCGACCAGGGCGACGACCCGGCCGCGACCGGTGTCCGTGGTCGACTCGGGCGCGAGGTGCAGCAGTTCGCGGTCCGCGTACCGGCGCAGGAACTCGTCCGGGGCCTCGTCGGCGAGCAGCCACTCGGAGGGCAACAGCTGGTCCGGGCGCCCGGTGCGTGCGAGGCCGCCGTGGCCTTCGGGCGTGCCGAGGGCGCCGGCGGTGCTCTCGTACCCGCCGATGATGGCGTCCAGGCGGCGCAGCAACGGATCGAGGGCATCGGCGAGTTGGTGGCTGATGGCGCCGAGCGAGGCAGCCCGGCCCACGGACTCGACGGACGGTCGGACGGTCATCGCTCCCCCTCCCCGCGCGCGACGGACTCCAGCGCCGCCGGGTCCGTCCCGGGCGGTGGCCGGTCGGCCACCAGCGCGTGCCCCGGCACCAGGACGCACAGCTGCCCCTCACCCGCCCCGAGGGCGGCGCGCCACAGGGCGGCGGCGGGCTGCGGCCGCGCCGTGGTCGGTACCAGCAGGTCGCCGTCGAGCCCGAGGTAGCGGGCGCCGGGGGCCCACGGCAGGTCCTCGGTGGCGCCGAGCACGAGCAGGGCGGTGGCGTCGGCGGCGACACCGAGACGGGTGCCGGCCAGGAGGCGTTCGCGGGTGGCGGCGGCGAGGGCAGGGACGTCCTCGCCGAGCGCGAGCACGGCGGCGGCCGGCAGCGGCGGCTCACGGCGCACCCAGCGGAGCGGGACGGGCGCCGGACGAGAAGCGTCAGCCGGCACGTGGCGGTCGCCGCCCGTCAGGCGGCGGTCGTCGCCCGACATGCGGGGGCGACCGCGGCGACCAGGCCGGCGCGTATGCCGGCCAGCGCTCCGGGCAGGTCGGCCGCGGCGAAGCCGGCGTCGATCTCGCGCAGGACGGCCTCCAGCCGCAGCCGCGAGTCGCGCCCGTCGGGCAGTCCGGCGTGCTCGGCGAGCAGAGCGGCGCCCGTGCGCACGAGCCGTTCGGCGCGCGCGGTGGTGCTGCGGGAGAGCTCCTCGGCGGTGTGCGCCAGGCTGCGGTTGGCGGCGCCGTCGATCAGGTCGGCGAGGGTCTCGCGGGCGAGCGCCTGGGTGTCGGCGGTGGGCGCGACCAGTGGCAGCACCCACAGGTCGCGCGCGGAGGCCGTGGTGCGCCCGTCGAGGACGGCGGCCGCGGCGACGAGGTTCTGCGAGCGGACCGCCCGGCGGTCGCTGATCGGGACTCCCGCCGCCCGCAGCCGCCGCAGCGCGGTGCCGAGCAGTGGGGTGACGGCGTCCAGGTCGCAGGACCGGGCCGCGGCGGCGAGCCGGTCGAGCGCGCCGAGCAGCCTCGTCGGCCGTTCGGGTGCGGTGTAGGGCCGTCGGCCGGCGGTCAGCAGGTCCTCCAACTGTCCGTCGGGGACGGGCTCGACGAAGACGCGCGCTAGGAACCGGTCCGCGAAGGCGGCGAGGGCCGGGTCCTCGGGCAGGTGGTTGGCGGCGCCGACGCACACCCGCAGCGGGCTCGCCAGCACCGTCCGGCCGCGCCGGAACACCCGGTCGTTGAGCAGGCCGAGCAGGGTGTTGAGCACGGCCGTCGAGCCGAGGAAGACCTCGTCGAGGAACGCGAACTCGGCCTCGGGGAGCATCCCTTCGGTCGCGAACTCGACGTGGCCCTCGCGCAGCCGGCGCAGGTCGACCGGGCCGAACAGCTCGTTGGGCTCGGTGAACCGGCCGAGCAGGTACTCGAAGTACCGCCCGCCCAGCTGCCCGGCGACCCGCCGCACCGCCTCGGACTTCGCCGTCCCGGGCTCGCCGATCACCAGCACGTGCTCCCCGGCGACGGCGCACAGCGTCACGACCGGGGGGCGGTTTGGGGGTGGGGCACCCCCCCCCGCGGGGGCGGCCGCCGCGGCGGCGACCAGTTCGGCGTCCGCCGCGGTCGACCCGGCGGCGGTGGACGGTCCCGGGCCGCCCCGCCCGTCACCGGCGAAACCGGACGCGATGTCGGAATCGGGCGTCGAAGTGGCCCGGGATGCCCCGGGGGCATAGCGGGTCGGGGCGGGACGGGACGTCAAGGCGTCGGCGGCGTCCGTGGCATCAGCGGTGTCGGTGGCGTCGGTGGCGTCGGTCACGAGCACGGGAGTCTACGGGTGCCCCGTTCGCGCCCACCAGCGGGTTTGGCGCCGCTCGGTTCCGCGCCCGCCACGAAGGCTCCGGAGCCCGATCACCCGATCCGGCTGAGCCGGGCCCGCGTCGCCGGATCGCCCCCGACGGACGGGACCGCGGCCGGGCGGTCCGCCTCGACCCGCTCCGGCCCGGCGAGCAGGATCGTGCGCTGCAGCCGCCGCAGACCGGCCGAGGGCTCCATGCCCAGCTCCCGCACCAGGGTGTTCCGCAGCCGCTGGTACGCCTCCAGCGCCTCGCCGCGCCGCCCGGAGCGGTGCAGGGCGAGCATGTACTGACCGTGCAGGCTCTCGTGGGTGCGGTAGCGGTCGACCAGGACGGTCAGTTCGGCGAGCAGGACGCGGTGGCGGCCGAGCCGCAGGTCGGCCTCGATGCGCTGGTCCAGGGCGCAGAGCCGGGTCTCCTCCAGGCGTTTGGCCTCGACGGCGAGCTGGCCGCCGAGCGGGACGTCCGCGAGGGCCGGGCCGCGCCACAGGGCGAGGGCGTCGGCCAACTGCCGGGCCCCGAGCGCGTGGTCGCCGCCGTCCATGGCGCGGTAGCCGAGGCCGGCCAGGCGCTCGAATTCGTGGAGGTCGACGGTGCCGCCGCCGGTGTTGAGCATGTAGCCGCCGGGCGACGTCACCAGGACGTCCTTCGCGCACGTGGCGGCGCACGGCTCGTCGGCCTGGGCGAGCGCCTTGTCGATCAGGTCGCGCAGTTGCAGCACGTAGGTCTGGACGGTCGTGCGCGCGCTGCGCGGCGGGCGGCCGGACCACAACTCCTCGGCGAGGACGCCCGCCGGGACGACCTGGTCGGCCCGTAAGGCCAGCAGCGCGAGCACCTGCCGCGGTTTGGGCGCGGAGGGCACCACCGACTCCCCGCACACCCGGACCCCCAAAGCCCCCAGCACCCGGATCTCCACGATGACCACCCCACATCCAGACGCGTCGGCGGCCCCGACGGCCACCGGTCGGCCGAGTACCCGTCAGCCGGACGGCAGGGCACCCACCACCATCCAAAAACAGGGCGGACGGTTTGTCAATGGAAAACCGACCAAGCTGTTTGTTTTATGCCGAACAATTCGCCACCCGAAGCTCGACGGAGACCGACCGGGAGCGACGGGGACCGACCGAGCCCGACGGGCGGAGGCCTCAGCCGGCGTCCGCGCCGCCCACGGCGTCCGTCTCCTCCGGCGCTCCTGACGTCGCATCGGCCGCATCCGCACCGGCCGCCGCCCGCGCCGCCACCTCGGCCGCCACCCTGGCGCCGCGGTCGGGCGCGAGGTCGAGCGTGGCCAGCACACCGGGCATCGCGATGCTCGGCATGACGAGCCGGTAGAGCCCGGACACCCGGCGCTCCAAGTCCGCCCGCCCGGTGAGCTTCTGGGACTGGATCTGCACGCCGGTCCACGCTCCGGTCAGCAGCCAGGCGGTCTCGGCCGGCACCACGTGCGGCAGCAGTTCGCCCTGCTCCTTCGCCGCCACGAGCACCTCCTCCAGCCGGCTGATCCAGCCCTGGAAGGCGCCACCACGGAGATCGCCGAAGACGTCCTGGCCCAGCGAGAGCCGCGCGCCGGCGCTCAGGAGCGCATCCCGCGGCATCAGGTGCGCCACCACCATCCCGGTGTCGACGAACTCCTGGAGCTTGCAGCTCCGTTCGGGCAGCGGCCCTTGGACGAACTGCTCCTCCACGACGCCGAGCGCGAGGTCGCGCTTCGAGGCGAAGTGGAAGTACAGCGCCCCGCGCGTCACGCCCGCGCGCGCGACCACCTCGCCGATGGTCGCACCCTCGTAGCCGAACTCGTCGAAGACCGTCGCCGCGGCCTCCAGGATCGACCGCCGGGTCTGGACCGCCCTCTCCTGCCGCACCAACGCCACCACCCCTGAACCGTTCGGAGAACCAAACCAAACACCCTGTATCTTAGCCGTACAGGAACGGGCCGGTCCCCCTCCCCGGCGGTGTCTCGTCCGCTCGGGAACGCGGTGAAGACCGTGTGGACGGTACGGGTCGGACAGGCGACGCACGATTCGCCCGCGATCGGCCGGTACGGAACGCCGCCTCCCACTTCCCGCCGCCGTCCCGCCGGCCAAAGCGTGGTCAAATCACGCCCAAGTGTTCTTCCACCGTCGAATTGACCGCAGGTCAGGCACCCGTCCGCAAGCGCCGACGGCCTCCCGGACCCCTCGGTACGCACCCGGAGCGACGAGATCGCAACGCTCGGTCGCCGACGAACCGTGGTCCGGACTCCTTGAAAACCAAACCGGAAGGTACGTATCTTACGAGCCCTGAGCAGCCCTACCCGCCCGCCACGGCCCTTCGGAGCGCTCCCGTGACCCAGCTTGCCTATCGTGCCCCCGCGCCCTCGCGCGCCGCCACCGGCCTTCCCCGCGGCCTCTCCACCGGGCTCTTCGCCGGCTTCTCCGACGACCTTCCGGACGACCTCTCCACCGGCATCCCCGGTTTCGGGCCCGCGCATGCCGACTCCGCCGCCGGGCTCGCCGACCGCCCGATCGGTGCGAAGCCCCGACTGACCACCACCGTCCCCAAGGAGTACGTCCACCGCGCCTGTCACGCCGAGGTCTTCCTGACCGGCAGTGAGCAGTTGAGCGACACCACGTTCACCGTCACCGCGCAGTGGCCGCGCGCCCACACCTTCTTCAGTACGCCGGACGGCACCCGGCACGACCCGATGCAGGCCGCCGAGACGATCCGCCAGACCGGGCTCTACCTCGCCCACACCCGCTTCGGCGTGCCGCTCGACCACCGGTTCATGATGTGGAACCTCGACTGCACCACCCACCCCCGGCGACTCACCATCGGCGGCACGCCCACCGACCTCACCATCGAGGCCAGACTCGAGCCGCAGCCCAGAACCCGCACGACGATCGACTTCACCCTGACCATCACCATGCGCCGAGGCCCCCACGTCGCCGCGACCGGCCTCACCCGCTTCACCACCGTTTCCGACGCGACCTACCGTCGCCTGCGCGGCGCCTGCCGCAACCCCGACACGAACCGCGCGGACGGCACTAACGGCACCGACCGCACCGACCGCACCGACGGCCCCGGCGGCCCCGGCGGCCCCGACGGCACGAGCACGTCCGAGCGGCTCGTCCCCGCGCAAGCCCCGGCCGGGCCGCCACTGCCGCCCGCCCGGGTCGGCCGACTGCGCCCCGCCGACGTCGTGCTCACCCCGTCCGACGAGCCCGACACCTGGCACCTCACACCCGACCCGTGGCACCCGATCCTCTTCGACCACGCCATCGACCACATCCCCGGCATGGTCCTGCTGGAGGCCGCCCGCCAGGCCGCCAACGCCCTCACCTCCCCGGTCACGATCGCGCCGACCACCATGACCACCACCTACCACCGCTACGCCGAGCACGACGCGCCGACCACCGTCACCGCGTGCCTCAGCCGCGCCGAGGACCCCGACGCACTCACCACCGTCGTGACCGGCCACCAGTACGGCGCCCCGATCTTCACCACGGTCATCACCGGCCGCCCGGAACACGGGTGAGGCTCGGGCGAGCCACGGCCCGTCCGGCCCATCCGCCGGGCGGGACGTCCACATCGTGACAACGACCGGTCCCACCACCGGGATTGGCATCGGGCGAACACCTACGCGAGGATGAGCACCCTTTGGAAGGCTGTCACCGGGAGTGCACGATGAGTGAAGTCGCTTCGCAGCAGAACGAGTTGATCAGACTCGCCGACCGCCCGGGCGGCGCCGGGAAGAGCCTGCGGGTCCTCGTCCTCGGCCGGCGCGCCCCGGTCACGCCGCTCGGACACGGCCGGCTGGACTGCGAGATCGTCGCCACCGCCGAGGCGCTGACCGCCCGGTTCGCGACGGTCCTGACGGAACAACACCTCATCGACTGGGAAGCCGCCCTGGAGCGGCTCTCCCGCCGGGAGGCGGTCCGCTGGCTGGACGAGGAGCACGGGCCGGAGCTGCGGGTCGAGCCCGGCCGGCCCGGCGGGGTCTGGGTCACCGTCTCCGACGCCGAGGACTCCGGCGTGACCCTGCGCTTCATCCTCTCCCTCGCCCCCGGCTGGCTGGAGGAGCAGCACGCCCTCCTGAAGATCCTCCGGGAGGGCTACCCCATCGAGGCCGTCGTGCACTCCCCCGACGACAACGATGCGCAGTAGGAGAGCAACTCCCGTTTTCTCTTCCTCAGTTGTGCGTGCCCGACGCAAGCCGGCGCAGCGAGCGGTCGGGCAGGACGAGCGCGAGCAGGAGGGCGGCACCGCCGAGCATGAACAGTGCGAGGTGGTGCAGCCCCGCAGTGGTGGCGCCGTGGGGGAAGAACGCGGCATTGGCCGCGGAGGCCGCCATCGCGCCGAGGTACGTGAACGTGCGCAGCAGGCCCGCCGCGGAGCCGATCCGGGCCGGGTCGGCCTGGTGGTAAAGGGCGGCCTGGTTGGCCAGGCCGATGAGCCCCTGCGGGATCCCGGCGAGTATCCCGACGGCGGCCAGCAGCCAGATTCCGCTCCCGGTTCCGACCGACAACATCGCTGAACACGCGGCGAGTTGGAGGAAGGAGCCGACGACCAGCTTGCCGCGGACGGCCGTGCTGCGGCCGGTGGCGGCGGAGACGGCGAGGGCGGCGCCGGAGAGCGGCAGCAGGACCAGTCCGGCGGCCGAGGGCGTGAGCCGGCGGCCTTCCTCCAGCCACTGGATGTAGCCGTAGAGGAAGGCGTAGGAGGCGGTGTAGCCGAGGAGTTGGCGCAGGTAGGTGACGATCAGCGGGCGGTTCCCGGCGAGCGTCCGCAGGTCGATGAAGGGGTCGCGGACACGCAACTCCCGTGCGGCGAAGGCACAGGCGGCGGCGAAAGCGGCCGCCGGCAGGTACCAGTGGGCGGCCTGCGGCTTCATGAGGAAGAGCATCAGGGCGACGAGCATGGCGGCGAAGAGTGCGATCCCGGTGCCGTCCAGGCGGGCGGAGGTGCGCCGCGCGCGGGCCGGACGCCTCGGCAGGCGGGCCGCACCGAGCACCAGGCAGGCCAGCGACAGCGGCACGTTGACGGCGAAGACGGCCCGCCAGCCGCCGGCGCCGACCAGCAGCCCGCCGAGGGTGGGGCCGATGACGGCGACCGTCTGGTTGGCGACGGCCAGCGCGGTGAGCACGCCCGCCGGGCCGTCCCGCCCGGTCCGCGCGGCCTCGCTGCGGGTGAGGTGCATCGCGGCGGGATAGGCGGCCGACGTGCCGAGGCCCAGCAGTACGCGGGCGGCGATCAGCAACCCGAGTGAGGGGGCGAGCGCGCCCAGCAGGCCCGCGACGCCGACCAGTGCCGTCCCGGCGAGGTAGAGGCGACGGGGCCCGTGGGTGTCGACCAGTCGCCCGATCACGGGCTGGCCGACGGCGGTCGCGAGGTAGAGCGCCGAGACGAGCCAGGCCGTCTCCGCGGGCGGGGCTCCGAAGGCGGTGCCGATGGGCACCAGGGCGACGGCGATCATCGAGGAGTTGACCGGGTTCAGCACCGAGCCGAGGACCATCGGGGCGATCAGCCGCCGATCGAACTCCCCCTCCCGGACCGGCTGTTGTCCACCGCGGGGTAGCGACCGGATCCGGGCGAGCAGGGCCGGCGCCTCCGGCACGGTGACACGCTCGGCGGACTCGCCGACGTCGGCAGGTTTCTCGTTCACTCCGTCCACGGTAATTTCATCAGCCTTGACTGTCCAGCCTTGCTGTACAGTTCTCCTGTGCAGTTTTGCTGCACAGTTTGCCCACCGGAACCGTCCACCCCCGGGCAACCGTCCCCAACCCCCTCGACCTCACCCGCTCCGGCACGACGGGCGACGCCCGATCCGCCACCCTCGCCGGCCGGAGGGACGACGGAACCGCCGCAGCCCGTTTCGGCGTTGGTGAGGACGGGAGGGAATCGACATGACAAGGAAGCCGTACCGGATCACGATCGCCGCGGTCGCACTGCTCGCCGCCGCCCCGCTGTTCACCGCGTGCAAGAACGCAGACCAGGCGCTCGACTGCGGGAAGCGGGCCATCAGCGTCACCGGCGACGTCCAGGACCTGGCCGACTCGGCGGTCAACGTCGGGCAGATCACCGACGACAGCAAGCGGCAGCACACGCTCGACGCCCTGAAGAAGATCAGGGACGACGTCAAGAAGGTCCGCGAGAGCGGCAGCGACGGCAAGCTCGACAAGGCCACCGACAAGCTGTCCAAGACCATCGACGACGCCCAGAAGGCCGTCAACGACGGCAAGCAGCCCGACGTCGGCGCCATCGTGAGCGCCGCCACCGACGTCACGACGGCCTGCGGCTCGTCCTGACGACCCGCGCCGACGAACACGCCGGGTGCGGCGGCAGCCCGCCGCCCACCCGGCCTGTCGCCGCACCCGGCCCCCGGCGAGGCGGTAGGAAGGGACACCGGGGCCGCACCGCCCAGCGCCCCACCCGCAGCGCCCGTCCACGGAGGCACCAGGTGAACCACCCGATCCTCGCCCAGATCCAGCGACTGCGCGCCGAACTGGCGCCCGGCGACACCGCCCCCGCCCTCGTCACGGCCCTCGCCGACGGCCGGGCCCCGCTCACCACCCTCGCCGAACTCGCCGCCCAGCAGCACCGGATCATCACCTCCGACCGGCGCAGCCTGCTCCTCCTCGCCACCCGGTGCGCCGACCGCCCGGCGGGCGCCTGGTTCGCCACCCTGGCCGACGGTGAGAGCGCCGCGCTCCGCACCCTCCCCGCCCTCGCCTCGGCCTGCGGCCTCGACCCCGACGGACTCGCGCACCACCCGCCCCTCGCCGGCTGCCAGGCCTACCCCGCGTACCTCGCCTGGCTCGCCCTCAACGCGCAGCCGCCCGCGGCGGCCGTCGCCCTCGTCGCGAACTTCGCGGCCTGGGGCGGCTATTGCGCCACGATCGCCGAGGCCCTGCGCCGCCACTACGGCTTCCCGGACGAGGCCTGCGCGTTCTTCGACTTCTTCGCCCAGCCCGCGACCGCCCTCGAAGAACAGGCCGCCGAATCCCTCGGCCCGCACCCCCTCGACGACCACACCCTCGCGGCGGCCCGCGAACACGCCCTCCTGCTCCAGGCCTACGAACACCTCTTCTGGAACACGCTGGCCACGCCCTCCTAGCGCTACGGCCCAGCGCTACGGGCCGAAGGCGCCCGCGAGGCTGGTCAGGACCGAACCGGACCAGTCGCTCTGCCCGAACACCCCGGCCGGCAGGGCGAGCACGCCGTACTCGCGCCGGAGCGTCTCCGCCGGGATCCCGACCGGGAAGAAGTAGTTGCCGGGAGACGTCCGGCTCGCCGCGGGAATCGCCCCGAGGACGTCGGCCGGCAGCCGCGCGAACAACCGCTCGGCCCGTGCGGCCAGTTCGTCGGCGGCCTGCCGGGGCACGTCGCCGTGCTCGGTCAGCAGGCGCTCGGCGAGGCTCAGTTGATCCGGTGTCGGCGGGTCCGCCCGGAACGCCTCGGCCAGTTCGGGCTGCTCCGGACCCAGCAGGACCACGCCGAACGTGCGCGGCCACAGCCAGCCCTTGGTCACCGAATGCAGCAGGACCGCACGGCCGGTCTCCAGCAGTCGCCGCGTGCCGGCCGCGAACGGGGCTCCCAGGTCGTAGACGGCGTCGATCAGCAGACGGCGGTGCGGCGACTCCCGCAGCCACGAGATCACCGCGCCGCACTCGGTGTCGGTCAGGTACCGGCCGAGCGGCTTGCTGGGGTTGGCGAGCAGCAGGTACTCGGGCCGGTCGTCCGCCGGCGACCCCGGCAGGGCCGGTGCCGGAAGCGTCGGGTAGGACCCTGGCTCCAGCCCTGCGGCGCGGGCCAGCTCGAAGTACACCGGGTACACGTCGCCGGGCAGCCACAACCGCGCCCGCTCGGCGCGCAGCCGCGCGAACACCACCCCGAGGCCGTGCCGGACCCCGCGGGAGACCATGGCCCGGCGGGACCACTCCTCCGGCAGCCCGTACCGCCGCAGCCAGGCACGGGCGAGATCGCACCGGTACACCGTGTGCGGCTCGGCCGGCGGCTCCGGTCGCAGTGCCGCGAGCGCCCGGTACACATTGGTCTCGGCCGCGTCCAGCAGCGAGGGATCGGCGCCGAGTTGCCGCTGCCGGAACTCCTGGAACTCGTCGAACCTCATGCGGGTGCTCCCTCCCGCACGATCTCGCTCGCCCGGTCCTCCAGGGAGACGTAGCAGCGTCCGTCCGCCAGGACGTTCCAGCTCCGCGCGGTCCCGGTGGTGCGTTCCCAGAGCAGGCTGGGCTCGGTGTACGCGGCGATCCGCATGGGCCGGCCCTCCCAGGTGCCGTCGTAGACCGGCGCGCCCCAGGGCAGCCGGCTCGACAGCGCAAAGCCGTGCTGCTCGGCGAACCGGGTGACGACGGACAGCGAGACCTGGTGCTGCCGGCTCCAGACGTTGGCCGCGCGCTCGAAGTAGAGGGACTCGGTACTGGTGGAGACGTAGAGCTCCTTGAAGCACACCTCGTCGACGCCGAGGTCCGCGGCCCACGAGAGGTAGTCGGCGACGCCGCTCGCGTCGGCCACACCGCCGTGTTGCAACACGCAGATCAGCCGCATCCGCAGCCCCGGCCAGCGCTCGCGCTCCGCACGCCAGGTCTCGACGACGGAGCCCACCGGCGTGCGCAGCGACATCAGCCGCTCGCTGACGGCGTCGTCCTGGTGGTGCCGGGAGACGGCCAGCACGCTCAGGCCCGCCGAGCTCAGGGCGGCCAGCCGGTCGGCGCGATCGGCGTGCTCGCCCTGCGCCAGGTTGTGCGCGTTGGTGATCAGGACGACCTTCGGGAAAGCCGCCGAACAGGCCGACACCAGCCGAAGCTGCTGGTCGAACGGCAGCAGCGTGGGCTCGCCGCCCCCGGTGATCACCGCGCGCTCGGCACCCGCCGCACGGGCGCGCTCCAGCCAGGAGGTGACGGTGTCCCACGGCACCCGGGCCGGTGGCTGGTCGCTGGAGATCGAGGCCGCGGAGAAGCAGAACGAGCACCGGGCCTGGCAGGCGGAGGCGACCGGCAGGACCGAGACCGAGCGCGGCCGCAGCTCGGCGTAGGGTCTCCGGGCCGCCTCCTGCAAGTGCAGGGAGGCCGCCATCGCGTCCTCGACGGTCGTCGGGCGCAGGGTGACCTCGTCGTCCGCGTGGTCGAGCTCGTGGACGGCCGACAGCCGGATGCTCGCCTCGTGCAGTTCCATGCCGAGGCCGGTTCTCGTGTTGGGCACCAGCGCGTCGGGATCCACCGAAGTCTCCAGCACCAGCAGCCGGTCGCCCGGAACGGCCAGCCGCTCCAGCAGGCGCCGCGCCTTGCCGACGCCGATGCCCAGCTCCGCCCGGGTCAGCAGGTGGAACCGGTCCGGGTAGGTGCTCTCCGGGATCCCCGCCTTGCCGTAGGCGAACGCGTACTTGTCGAAGCCCCTCGCGAAGTTCGACAGCACGATGACGTGGAAGCGCTGGTCGCTGGATATCATCCCGTCATCATGCATGACCGGACCTCTCAGTCCGATTCCTCCTTCTGCAGGTGCAGGACGAGGAACAGCGCGAGGACCAGGTCGTCCGACAACGGTCCGTACCCGTCCGGCAGCTGCACCCAGCGCGGGCGCGCGCCGAGCCGGTCGTAGTCGAGCCTCATCGGACCCACCGCGCGCACGCGGTTTCCCATGTGGTCGGCTTCGAGGTCGTACGGGCCGATCCGGTGGAGCCGGTTGCCCATCCGGTCGTACTCGAGCGTCCAGCCCCCCGCGGTGCGCAGCCGGTTCCCCATCCGGTCGTACGTGAGCTCCACGTGCCCGACCCCCGCCAGCCGGTTCCCGAGCCGGTCGTAGCGGAGCTCCCAGGCCCCGAGCGTCCGCGGCTTCGCCCCGAACCGCCGGTACCCGAGCTCCCGGTCCCCGATCGCCGTCAACAGACCGCCCATGCGGCTGTACACCAACTCCACCTGCATGCCGTTCCCCCCGAGACGCCCCACTGCAGACCCGACACGCTCCTCCGGGTCTTCTCCACCATTATGGAGTGGTGCGGGCGGGCGAGCGGTTCCTAGAGTTGCCCGATGCCTGCTCACATGGACCAGACCGCACCGGCCGCGCCGACCAACGTCGTGGGGGCGGCCCCGGTGTTCACCGATCCGCTCTGGCGGGTTCCCGTCGAACTCAGGCCCGTGGAAGTCGAGTTGCTTCGGAGCGAGCCACTGCGGCGGCTGCACTTCGTCGTGCACGGCGGAGCCTCGACGATCAGTACGCTGCAGTCGTACTCCAGGCTTGAGCACACCCTCGGGGTGCTCGCGCTGGTCGTGCGCTTCCGGCCCCGGGACGAGCTCCTGCGGGTCGCGGCGCTGTTGCACGACATCGGGCACCTGCCGTTGAGCCACACCTTCGAAGGCCTCGGCGGGCTCGATCACCATGCGATCGGCTCGCAACTGCTACGGGCCGAACCGATCCGGGGTGTGCTGGAGAAGCACGGGGTCGATGCCGACGCCGTCGTCTCCCTGCTCGACGGGAATCCGCTCACGCCGCTGACCGGGCGCTCGGGGCTACTGAACCTCGACCACCTCGACTCCTACGCGCGCAGCGGTCGTGCCGCCGGGCGGCTCGACGTCGATCCGGCCGCGCTGCTGGGGCGGCTCGGGCTGGTGGACTCGGCGGTGTCGGCCGGCCGCGAGGACGCTGCCGTACTCGTCGGGCTGGTCGCCGCGGAGGCGCGGCTCCACACCTCGTGGGACAACGTGGGGCCGGTCTCGGTGGTCCGACGGCTGGCGGGCCGGCTGCTCGACGACACCGGGCTCGACCCGGGCCGGCTCGCCCGGATGACCGACCACCGGTTCTGGTCCGCGCTCGACGCCTGCGCCGCCACCCGGACGGAGAGCGGCAGGATCCGGTACGAGCCGCACCGGCTGAAGGTCACGATCGGGCACGCCACCGACGACGACGGCACCGGGTGGGACTTCTCCCTGCGCAAGATCTACAGCTCCGCACCGCTGGTGGACGGCGAGCGGATCGAGACCGCCGCCCCCGAACTCGCGGAGGAACTGGACGCCCTGCGCCTGCTGCCCACCGACTTCCACGTCCGGTGGAGCTGAGCGTCAGGGGATGGCGACGAGTTCGACCTCGAAGCCGTCGGCGTTCTCCAGGTAGGCCGCGTACGTCTGCTCGCCGCCGGCGTGCGGGTGGCGGTCGGGAAACATCAGGCGCCAGCCGTGCCGGGGCGCCTCCGCTACCAACTCGTCCACGGCGCGCGCGTCTCTCACGTGGAACGCCAGGTGGTTCAGCCCGGGGCGGCACCGGTCGTGCGCGTCGGCGGTGAGGGCCGGGGACTGCTCGACGACGAGGTAGGTCGCGCCGAGCCGCCAGCTGCGGCCGTTGATCCAGCGCTGGAACGGCGTGTGGCCCAACGCCTCCAGCAGCCAGCCGAAGGAGGCGACCGCCCGGTCTAGATCCGGCACCCAGATCTCGACGTGGTGCAGCATCCCGTGGGTCCCGTGTGGTTCCGTCAACTCGCTCCTCGTTCCCTCACCGGCACGACCGCTGCGCAGGAATTGGGCCCCGCCGACATCCATCGCGGCACGTTCGCCCGGTCTCTCAGGC
>NZ_JBHWGD010000132.1:0-13847 GCF_042733235.1 Kitasatospora sp. NPDC059722 | reverse complement strand
GACCCACACAGGACGGCGCCACCGGCGATCCGCTGACCCCCGGTCACGCCCTTCAGGAGCGATAGGCGGTCTCAGTCGAGAAAGAGCTCCGCGAGTCTCGGGAGACGGCTCCGCGTCTCCTCGTCGTCGTCGAACTTCCATCGCTCGCCCGCCGGGTCCTCGGGGTGGGCCATCTCCTCAAGAGCTTGACCGATCCCCTCGTCGAGGGATTCGGTCTCGCCGGTGATCCTCTGGTAGGCGTCCGCGATCGGGTAACTCAACGACTCGTAACCGATCCAGCCCGCCTCCTCGCGGCTCATGCGAGTGATCACGGGAAGGTCGGCGAGCGTGTCGGGGTCCGCCAGGGCCCGGGTGAACGTCGCGCGCCCGAGGAGGACGAGCCCGTCGCGGAAGTCCATGAAGCCGTCGTCGCTGCACCCGCCCTCGATCAGGTCGGCGGCTCCCCACAGCTCCCACCGATAGGCGGATTGCCGTGCCTCGACGTGTCTTACGGCGAACTCGACGATCTCCTCCCGACTCAGCCGGACGAGCACGTCGGTCAGTGCTTCGGGAAGCGGATCGTCCGGCGGGTCCCGGTCGTCCGCCCGGGAGCCCACCGCGGCGCGGGCCTCCTCGATCAAGGCCCACCAAGTGTCTTCGTCCATCGGCAGTCGGAGGCGCGGCGCCCGTTCGGGCCCGCTCCCTCCCCCCTTTCCATTCGTGCGTGCGGTGATTCCGCACACGGCTTACGGGCGATCAGCTCGCCGGCTTCGTCGAGCTCCCCGACACGGACGGCGACGGCGACGGTGACGGCGAGGCGGGCTTCGGAGCCACCTGGAGGCCGGTGACGTGGCCGTCCGCGGTGAGGAAGTACTGGAGTCCGGCGTAGCCGGGCGTGACCAGGATCCCCTGGGTCATCTTGGGGAGTTGGCTGGAGCGGGCGAGTTCGGCGCCGTCCTGGGCCCTGCGCCACACCACCTGCTCGGTGTCGTACTTCTTGAGCCCCTGGAAGAACTTCACCGGGATGTCCGTCCCGATCAGGACGCGCTGGTCCTTGGGCCCGAGCAGGGTCGTGAAGCTGAGGGTCGTCTGGTCCTGTGTCCACGCGACCGACAGCGTGCCGTTCGACAGGTCGATCCCGGCCAGCTTGCCCGCCCCCGCGTCCATGGCGTAGACGCGGTTGTTCTCGGGGTCGACCGAGACCATCGACGGGATGAAGCTGTTCTTGCTGCCGCTGTTCGCGAACGGCTGGACGTTCGCCACCTTGGTCGAGTCGCTCTGGGAGACGGCGACGACGCTCATCGGCGTCGGGGTCGGCTTCCCGCCGTTGGTCATCGCGACGACGTAGTCGTTGATGACGGCCATGGCGGACGCGGCGGTCTGCCCGTCCTTGAGGTAGCTCACCGGTCCCCACGTGGGGTCGGGGGTGAAGGCGTTGTTCCGGTACGCGTAGCGGTAGAGCTTGGTCGCGCCCGGCAGGTAGATCTCCTGCGTCCCGTTCAGCGTCGACGTGGTGATGCGCCCGCCCATCATCTCCGGCAGCGTGACCTGGGAGAGCACCTGGAGGCTCTTCGGGTCGATCGCCACCATGATCGAGGGCGGCACGGCCGTCGGGTCGGGGCAGTTGAGGAAGGCGCTGAAGCCCTGTTCGGTGCATCCGGGCTGCCGGTTGACGGTCTTCGCGACGATCGTCCCGTCGGGCAGCGCGTCGTAGCCGTTGTACGCGGTATCGCGCGGGGCCGAGTCCCCGGTGGGGAGCGTCGTGCGGGCGAGGACCGCGCCGGTCGCCGGGTCGATCCGGGCGATGTGGTAGCCGTAGACGACCACCAGGCTGCCGTCCGACAGGACGTTCAGGACGCCCGGGTAGTCCCACTCGTCGGTGGCGTTGGTGTTGATGAGCACGCGCCGCCAGACCTCGTTGAAGGTGCCCGGCTCGACCCGCGAGACGAACGAGCCGGACGCGGCCGGGTTGTCGCCGTAGCCGCCGCCGTAGACGTAGAGCTCGTCGGGCCCGCGGTCCACGATGTTGTACGGCGTGGCGTAGACCTGCTGCGAACCGTAGGCGTAGACCTGGTTGTTCGACGGGGCGCCCGCGAAGTGCGCGCACGCGTACAGGTGTGTCCGGTTGGAGTCGTGGACCTCGAACGCGGCGATGGTCGGGTACCACGGGGCGTTGCCCTCCGCGGCCGCGCAGGACTGCTCGCCGGGGACGAGGGCGGGGTCGCCGACCAGCGGGCCGCCCGCGGCCACCACGTCGGCGGGCGGGGAGCTCGTGTGCGCATCGGCCTGGCGCGAGACCGGCCCGGAGCTGGAACAGGCGCAGAGCCCGAGGAGCAGGGCCACGACGAGGGCCGTCAGCCGGGGAACGGACAACCGGTGCGGCAAGGCGGGGCTCCTCGGGCTCATCGGGTGGGATCGGCGAACCGGGTGGGATCGGCGAGCCGGCGTCCGGATCGTCCGACGCCAGGCCGCCGACCAGGCTCGCAGCGCGGCCACGGCCGCCACGGCCGCCACGCCGGGACGATCACCCGGGCGGGCCTGCCGAGGCCCGGCCCGGCGGGCGAGCAGGGCCGACGGACCCGGCAGCGCCGCGGCCTCTCGCCCTCAGCCGGCCGCTCCGGCCAGACGGCGCATGATGGTCATGAGCTCGTCGGGCGGGGAGATGCTCATCGTCCGGCTCTCGGGTTCGAAGGCGGTGATGCACGTCAGGGTGCCGGCCCGCCACCAGAACACCCGGGGCGAGAGGCGCCCGGGGCCGTCCTCGTAGGCGCCGAACGCGAACTGGGCCAGGGAGTTGACGGCCTCGCCCACGTGCTCGTCGGCGAGCGGGTAGAAGACGAGGTTGTGCCGGTTCGGGACGACGACCAGCACGCCCTCGGCCGGGATCGCCGGGCCGTCGGCGGCGCGTACCGTCTCCTCGAAGACGAGCAGCTTGCTGGCGGCGAACACCGACTCGGGGTGGCCGAGGATGTGGAGGACCGCACCGTCGGGCAGGTCGTACGTGTCGTAGTCGACAGGGGAGTTCAGCAGGTTGGTGCGCGCGGCGGCCTCAAGGACGTGCCGGTCGACGAGGGCCACGTCGCGGTCGTCGAGGACGCGGATGCTCTCCGGGGTGTCCAGGGCGATGCCCACCAGGAGGTCCGTGGCCAGCGGGCGCAGGTAGCCGAACTGCTCCCGTGCCTCGGCCGGGACCGACTCCTCGGCGACCAGCCGCAGGTACACGCTGCCCAGCGGGTCCTCGGACCCGCCGTCGGGCCCGCGCCGGGGCGCCTGCGGCGAAGCCGGCGGATCGGCCGACAGGTAGTCGGACCGCACCTCCAGCGCCCACCCGTGCACCTGGACCGCGAGGGCGGCCAGGGCCAGGGTGCCGAGCGGCAGCAGGGTCCGCGGGGCCGGATCGGCGTCCAGGCCTTCCCGGTACTCGACGAGCCGCGCCGCCAGGGCCTGCTCGAACGCGGGCCGGTCGTCGTCGAGGAGGACGCGCAGCAGGCGCTGGTCCGCCGTCAGGGAGGCGACGGCGTCCAGCCGGCCGGCCGCCGCGGCGAGCTCGTCCGGCTCCGGCTTGCGCAGGGTCACCGCGGGCCAGTCGGCGGGCAGGTGCCCGCTCGCCTCGGCCAGGTAGGGGCACAGCGCGTCCATCGCGGCGAGGTCCGCCGGGTCCGACACCGACGTCAGCCGCGAGTACGGCACGCCGTCCCGGATCGCCGGCGCGTAATCGCACCGCAGCAGCAGTCCGATGACTCGCTCCCGCTCCCACAGCAGCCCGCTGACCAGGCATGTCTCGAACGCGTCGAGCCACGTCCGGGCCGTGGGGGCCCGCTCGGCGACGGCGCCGAAGGAGACGTCGTCGTTGGTGAACTTCTCGTCGATGAGCGGGAAGAGGATCTCCTGGTCGCCGTCCGGGAAGCAGCCGACGCTCAGCGCCCCCAGGGCCATCTCCGCCGCCGTCCGCAGGACCAGTCCGGAAGGGGCCTCCTCCTGGACCGGGTGCTCGACCGTACGGGCGGCGACGTGGTCGAGGAGCTCGTCGCGCAGCGCCAGCATCCGCTCCGGGGACGGGCCCTCCCGCCACATCTCGTACTGCCGGTGGTTGGTCCGCCTGACGATGCCGTCCAGCGCTTCGGCAACCCGCTGCCCGTCGACCGCGTGACGCGTGATCTCCCGCACCGCTGCCGCCCCTCCTGTTGATCTTCACTGCCGAACGGCACGCTACCAGCGGGGACTGACACCGCCCCCGGGCCGGAGTGTGGGGACGGCTCGTTCGAGCCGGCCCCGCGGACGCCGGTCACGCGCGTTCGTACGTGACCCAGACGGTGGGGTCGTCACCCTTGCCCAGGACGGTGCTGGTGTAGCTGTCGAGGGAGGTGCCGGGCGGGGTGGTGCGGGTGTTCTGGTCCTGGTCGTTCACGGTGACCTTGATGCCCTGACCGGTGCTGACCGCGTAGTTGTTCGCGCTGAACTCCGGGCTGCGGTAGATGAATCCGCCCTGACCGGCGCCCGGCAGCGTGTAGCCGGCGGTGCCGTCGATGCCCCCGCTGGTGGTCACCCGCAGGACGGCGGTCCGACCGTTGGGGATCCGCTCCGCCGGTGTCCGGGCCCAGGTGCCGTCGCGGAGGTCGAGCGACGACCGGTTCAGGGCCGTGCCGGTGCGGTTGGTGAAGCGGACGATCTCGGTGCGGGTGTCCTTCTTCCCCGTGAACGCGGCGACGGTGCTCGGGTCGGTGGCGGGCTTGGGGAGGCCGAGTGCGGCCAGGGCGGCCAGGGTCTCCCAGCTCAGCGGCAGGCCCCACCGGTCGGCGAAGTGGTCGCTCAGGTCGGCTCCGGCGATCCGGGAGGCGGTCACGGTGAACCAGCGCATCTGCCGGTCGGTGTCGGCCAGGTCCGGCCGCTCGGCCCGCATCCGACGGTGCAGCACCGGGTAGAAATCCGGGCCGAACGCCTTGTCCAGCTGGGCGAACATGTCGAACTGCGCCTTGTTCGGGGCGGTGGCGAAGTCGCGGGCCGACTGGGCGAGGTAGTCCCGGCCCGGGGCCCAGGTGGTCTCGTCCGCCCAGCCGTTGGTGGTGTGCCCGAACTGCCGGTCCGCGGCCATGGAGTAGAGGTTGACCGTGACCTCGCCCATGTTGTCGGTGTCCTGGCCGGCGCCCCAGGTCCACCGCTGCTGGTGCTGGTGCCCGAACTCGTGGAACAGACCCCAGCTGTTCGCCGCCTCGGTCGCGGAGTAGAGGACGCCGTCGCGGTTGCCGGGCATCGCGATCCGGTAGTAGGTCGCGTTGGGGTTCGTGCCTGACGGGCTCTCGACCGCGAGGAAGCGCAGCGGCGAGCGCGTGTCGCGGGCGGTGGAGCCGTCCAGGCCCGCGAGGTCGTCCTCCGCGCGGAGGATCTGCTCGTAGGTGTCCAGGAGCTCGTCCTGGCTCTCGCCCGCATAGCGCAGGGCGGACTCCTGCATCCCCGCGATGACGACGTGGTCGCCGACCAGCTCGACCGGACCGGTCGCCGTGGTGGCGCCCAGCATGCGCTGCCACTGGGCGTTGGTGGTGCTCTGCCGGTCGAAGTGCGGGATCGGCTGGACGGCCGTGCCGTCGTCGAGCGTCACCGTGACGGAGGGGGCGTTCGCGGGCGAGTCGGCCGTGTGGCGCACATAGAGGATCCCGCCCGAGGGGTCGCCGATCCGGTTCTCGCCGGGCTGCAGCCGGTAGGACCGCGGCGGGGACTGGCTCGCCGTATAGGTGCCGTATCCGGTGCGGCTGTACGGGTCCACCAGGGCCCAGGTCCCGACCTGCAGCTCCACGGTCGCGTCCGGGGATCCGCCGGTGACCGTCACCTGGACCGGCCGGTTCGCGCGCAGGCAGAACCCGGTGGGCTGCACGTCCGCCAGCGCCTGACGGATCTGCAACCGGTCCCGTTCGGCGGCGGAGGTCGGCAGGGCGGGGAAGGCCTGCGTACGCGGCTGGGGGAAGAAGCCGGGGTCCTGCACCACCGGGCACGTCAGACCGCCCGGGACCGCCTCGGTGACCACGCTCGCCTCCCCGCCGTCGTAGCGCGTGCCGCCCAGGCGGTAGCTCGTGGTGAAGCGGGCGGTGATCCGGGTGCCGACCGCGACGGAGTCCTTGATCCGCACCGTGATGTCCGGCTGCCCGAACGTGCCGCCCTGCCGCACCCCGTAGGCGCACACCACGCCGCGCCGGTCGGCGGTGGCCGCGCACGACCGTCCGTCCACCGACACGAAGTCCACCTCGTCGGGCAGACGGAACGTCAGCGTGGTGTCCTCGGTGCGCACGCCGCTGCCCGTCACCTTGACGCCGTAGGTGATCGACTCCCCGACGGCGGCCTTGGCCGGCCCGCTCGCCGTGACGGTGACGTCGGTCCCGGTCTGCGCCCGCGCCGGGGCGAGCGGAGCCGCGCCGACCACCGCCAGCAGGGCGCCGAGCGCGGCACACGCGCCCCTCCCGCCCCAGCGTCCGACTCCTGCCAGCACGGCGTCCACCTCTCTGTCGTCCGGGTGCGCGATCGCGCGGTCCGGCTCCGCGCAGCGCGGCCGGAACTCTCTGCGAGCAGAGAAGCATGATCGGTTACGGTCGGCGACCGATGGCCGGTCATTCGTAGGACGCAGGGGGCCGTACCGGTGATCGGGCGGGCGGTTCGGCAGGGCGGCGACGGGCGAGGGGCGGGGGTCCAGATCCGGACCTGCACCGGGACGGCGACCCAGAAGTGGACGGCACCCCCGAGCTGACACCGGATCAGGCCGGGTGTGCCAATCCCCGGAGGAGCAGGTCGACCAGGCGGCGGGGGTCGTAGCGCGGGTCGCCGTCGTGGCCGATGCAGAGGTTCCCGACACCGCGCATCAGCTCGTAGGCCTCCGTGCCGGGCCGGATCTCCCCCGCGGCGGCCGCGGCGTCGAGCAGCTGCGTGCAGACGGGCAGCAGGCGGTCGAGGAAGTACTCGTGCAGCGCCGCGAAGCCGCCGCTGTCCGACTGCAACGCGCCCGCGAGCCCGTGCTTCGTGACCAGGAAGTCGACGAAGAGGTCGATCCACCGGCGCAGCGCCGCGAAGGGCGAGCCGGTAGAGGCCAGCAGGCTCGGGCCGGCCTCGGCGCAGGCCTCCACCTGGTGGCGGTAGACGGCGACGACGAGGTCCGCCCGGGTCGGGAAGTGGCGGTAGACCGTGCCCGTCCCGACGCCCGCCCTGGCCGCGATCTCCCGGATCGGCGCGTCGACGCCGGACGCGACGAACACCTCGGCGGCGGCGTCGAGCAGCGTCTGCCGGTTGCGCAGCGCGTCGGCGCGCCTGCCGCCGGCGGGCGGCTCCCCGGACGGGCTTGCGATGGGTTCCACGTCTTCCTCCCGACGGCCGTTGACAAAACGGAACCACGTTCCGCATCCTGAATCGGAACCGCGTTCCGCTTTCAGTCTAGTGCCACGGCACCAGGCGGGGCCGACGCTCCCGACCGCTTCCGCGCGCTGTGCCGTGCTGCCTCCCGCTCTCTCGTGCTGTCTCGTGCTGTCTCGACGAGACCGGCTGCGGGAAGCCATCGAAGGGACCTCATCATGAGCTCACCGTCCACTCCCGTTCTCTCGGCCGCTCCCGGCCTCTCGGTCAGCCCTGTTCTCTCGGTCAGCCCCGTCACGCTGCCGGTTCCCGGCCGGGCCGTCGACCTGGAGGTACGCGTCTCCGCGCCCACCACCGGCACCGGCCTCCCGATCATCCTCATCTCGCACGGCCACGGCCCCTCGAACCACCTCTCCTCCCTGCACGGCTACGCCCCGCTCGCCGACTACTGGGCGGCCCACGGCGTCGCCGTCATCCAGCCGACCCACCTCAGCTCCCGGACCCTCAGCGGCACCCTCGACCCCGACACCCCCGGTGCACCGCTCCACTGGCGGTCCCGGGCCGAGGACATGTCGCGCATCCTCGACCGGCTCGACGCGATCGAGGCCGCCGTCCCGCAGCTCGCCGGGCGTCTGGACCACACCAAGATCGCCGTCGCCGGCCACTCCATGGGCGGGCACACCGCGAGTCTGCTGTTGGGCGCCCGGCTCACCGACCCGGACACCGGAACGGAGGTGAACCTCGCCGACCCCCGGATCACGGCAGGCGTGCTGCTCGCCGCACCCGGCCGCGGCGGCGACGCGATCACCGAGTCCTTCGCCCGCACCGCCCCGTTCTTCCTGACCACCGACTTCTCCACGATGACGACACCCGCGCTCGTCGTCGCCGGCGACAAGGACGCCTCCACCCACCTGACCGTCCGCGGCCCCGAGTGGCACACCGACCCGTACACCCTCTCCCCCGGTCCCAAGTCGCTGCTCACCCTGTTCGACGCGGAACACGGCCTCGGCGGCATCTCGGGATACGACGTCGCCGAAACCACCGACGAGAACCCCGAGCGGGTCGCCACGGTCCGGCACCTCACGTGGGCCTACCTCCGCACCGCACTCGACCCCGGCGACACCGCCTGGCCGGACGCCCTCGACGCACTGGGCGCCGACCCCGCCGCGCTCGGGAGCGTCGAGTCCAAGGAGGCCGTACCGTGCGGGTAGTGCGGATGATCTTCCGTTGAGTACTCTGAATCATCGGATCGTGGACGGCCGTTCGCGCGTGCGACGCGTGCGCGGTCCACGCCGCAGAGGACCTGAAAGTGAGTCACCACCAGATGCAGCCGACGTTCGTACTGGTTCACGGAGCCTTCTCGAACTCCTTCGCCTTCGCCCCGCTCCAGGCCGAACTCGGCCTCCTCGGACACCGTTCGGTCGCCGTCGACCTTCCGGGCCACGGGTTCGCCGCGACGTACCCGCGCGCCTACCAGGCACCGCAGGACCTCGCAGCGCTCGCCACCGCGCCCGGAGCCATCAAGGGCGTGACGCTCGCCGACAACGCCGCACACCTCATCGGGATACTGGAGCGGGCCAAGCGGAACGGGCCCGTCATCCTCGTCTCGCACAGCCGCGGAGGCATGACGGCCACCGTCGCGGCCAACCAGCGGCCCGATCTGATCGACCGCATCGTCTACGTCTCCTCGTGGGCCCCCGTCGACCTCACCGTCGGGGCCTACTACGCCGAGCCCGAGATGGCCACGGTCGACCTCGCGGCGATGGGCGCGGCGATGGTCGCGAACCCCGCCGAACTGGGCCTGCTGCGCTCCAACTTCCGCACCGCCGACCCGGGCGCCCTCGCGGGCTTCAGGGCGGCCTTCCTCGCCGACGGCACGGACGACGAGCTCATGGCCCTCCTCAACACCTTCCAGCCCGACGAGAACCTCGACGCCGGCACCGAGGACGACCGGGCCCGGCGCGACACGTGGGGCCGGATCCCGAGGACGTACGTCCGGCTGACCGAGGACACCAGCCTGCCGCTCGCCGTCCAGGACCGGATGATCCGCGAGGCCGACGCACTCACGCCGGACAACCCGTACGACGTCCGCACGCTCACCAGCAGCCACCTCAAGTGGCTGGTCGACCCGGCCCCGGCGGCCCGCGTCCTGGGCGAGCTCGTCGCACTCCTGCCCGCCGGATCGTGACGGGGGCAGCGGGTCTCCGAACTCCCCGCTGCCGAAACCCGGAGGCCGTCCACCGCGCGAACCCCCGCGCGGACGGGCGGCCTCCGGCGTCGCGCCGGGCTGCAAGGTCTGCGGCCGCAAGACACGCCCTACGCGTCAGGGCGGCTCTCGACATCCTCCCTGCCCGGGGGCTCGCCGCCGGCGATCAGCAGGCGGTAGCCGTAGTCGACGCTGTCGCGGGCGAGCAGGTGGCCGTAGCGGCGGGACCAGGCGCCGGAGGCGAGGTCGGCGCGCAGTCTGGCGATCGCCGGTTCGACGACGTCGGCGGGGAGTTGGGCGAAGGTGGAGCTGGCCCGCCGGACGACGGGGTCCAGGAAGCGTTCGGGGCGGCGCCAGTGGGCGATCTGGAAGCCGTCGGTGAAGTCGTGCGGGATCGGGAACGGGAGCACCGTGTGTGCGCCGAGCGTCTCGGCGACCGTCGACAGCGGTGTGAACCGGGCGTGCTCCAGCTCGCGGATCTGCGGCAGGTAGTCGCTGATCATCCACAGTTCCGGGCGGTGCTCCGGGTCCCAGGTGAAGACCACCTGGCGTCGGGACACGCGGCGCAGTTCCCGCAGCCCGCCTTCCAGGTCGGGCCAGTGGTGCACGGTCATGACCGCCATCGCCGCGTCGAACCGCCCGTCCGCGAACGGGAGGTGCTCGGCGGCGGCCCGCACCTTCGTCGCGCCGGGGTGCTGGTCGAGCATGACCCGGGACGGGTCGACCGCCGTCACGGCGGCGTCGGCCGGTTCGTAGGAGCCGGTTCCGGCGCCCACGTTGACCACGGTGCGGGCTCCGGCGAGGGCCCGGCCGATGAGTGCGGCCAGCCTCGGGTCGGGACGGCGGGTGTCGCGGTAGCCGGCCCCGATCGAGTCGTAAAGCGGCGGAGTGGTGCTGGAAGGGTTCTTCATCGGTCCCCCATCGGTGGATGCTCAGCCGCCGTAGCGCCGCTGCCTGGCGGCGAAGCTGCGGACGGCGCGCAGGAAGTCGACCTCGCGGAAGGCGGGCCAGTAGGCCTCGCAGAAGTACAGCTCCGAGTAAGCGCTCTGCCAGAGCAGGAAGTTGGAGAGCCGCTGTTCGCCGCTGGTCCGGATGACGAGATCGGGGTCCGGCTGTCCGGCGGTGTACAGGTGCGGGGCGATGTCGTCGACCGTCAGCGCGTCGGCGACCTCGGTCAGCGAGGCGCCGCCTTCGGCCCGCGCGTACATGAGGTCGCGCACGGCGTCGACGACCTCCTGGCGGCCCCCGTAGCCGACGGCCAGGGTGACGTGGGCGCCGGTGGTGCAGGTGCGGGTGGCCTCGACGGCCTCCTTGAGGGCGCGGGCGGTGCTGTCGGGCAGCGCGTCGGTCAGGCCGGCGAGGTGCACCTGCCAGCGGGCGTCCGGTCGGGTGAGGCGGTCGGTGAC
Source organism: Kitasatospora sp. NPDC059722 (assembly GCF_042733235.1). Classification (NCBI taxonomy): domain Bacteria; kingdom Bacillati; phylum Actinomycetota; class Actinomycetes; order Kitasatosporales; family Streptomycetaceae; genus Kitasatospora; species Kitasatospora sp. NPDC059722. The sequence goes on along the minus strand of NZ_JBHWGD010000132.1, from coordinate 2,927 downwards.
CACCTGTTCGATCAGCCCCATCAGGTAGGCGACTTCGGCGTCGCCTCGGCGCCGGAGGTTCTCGGTCGAGCACACGAAGACCGTGACGTGGTCGATCCCCAAGCCCTCGCACCAGGCGAGCACCTCCTCGACGTGGTCGGCGCCGGCCTTGTGCCCGAGGCTCGGGTCGGCCATGCCCATCTGCCGGGCCCAGCGGCGGTTGCCGTCCATGATCAGCCCGACGTGCCGGGGCAGTGGGCCCGCCATGACCTCGCGGCGCAGCCGGCGGGTGTAGAGGGAGCGGAGCAGGTCGGGCATGGGCACCGTCCGAGTGGGTTGGAGTGGAGCGCGGTCGAGGCCGGACGCGGCACGGGATCACGACGCCGATGGCAGGTCCCGCAGATCGCGCAGGGTGCCGGCGCAGACCCCCGTCAGGAGCAGCAGGCCTGCACCGATGCCGACGCCGAGCAGGTGGAGGCCGGTGAGCGAGACGCCGAGGATGGTGGCGCCACCGGTGGCGCTGGCGCCTGCGAGGGTCCACACGCCGGCCCGGAGGCGGCCGGTGCCGGGTGGCACGACGGCGTCCGCGCCGACACCCGTGAAGATCCGCGGGATCTGGACGGCGCCGAGGCCGAGGGCGATCCACCAGGCGGCGACCACGGCGGTGCGCAGGGTGGGCGGCGAGGCGTCCGCGTCGACACCGCTGTGCACCAGGATGACGACGGCGGTGCCGAGCAGTGTCGGTGCGGCGAGGCGGCGGACCGCCCAGCCCAGCAGCGTGATCGCGGCGCCCGGCGTGGGCCGGGGGCGGGGTGCGACCAGGGCGATGCCGAGCAGCAGCAGCGTGGTGCAGCCCTGCATGACCGCCTCCCGGACGCCGACGGCGGGCAGCGAGTCGGCCTGTTCGGCGGCCAGGTGGCCGAGGAACCAGGCGGCGAGGGCGACCGTGATGCCCATCGTGGCCACCCGCCGCTGGCGCTGCGCGGGTGAGTCGGCGGGCCAGACCGCCGGGTGCAGCCACATGTCGGCGATGCCCGCGATCAGGTTGGGCCAGGACTTCCAGCCCGCGCCGCGGGCCTCGTCCTCCACCATCGAACCCCAGCGTTCGCGGAACGCGTCCGGGTAGAGCCTGACCAGGCCTCGGGCGACGACGCTCACGCGGGGTTCACCCCCAGTCGCCGGAGTCCCGCGTCCGCGACCCGGGCCATGGCGCGCAGTTCGCGCTCCAGCACCTCGCGACCGAGGGCCGTCAACTGCACCGGCCGCTGGCGCCCCTGCCCGTCGAGCGGCTCGACCAGCCGCTTCGACTCCAGCCTGGCCAGCGCCCCGTACAGGCTGCCGGGCCCGAGCCGCTCCCCCGTCAGCTCCTCGATCGCCGCGTTGACGGCGTACCCGTGCAGCGGCCCGTCGGCCAGCGCGCAGAGCACCAGCGTCTGGGCGTCGTTGGCTTGCATGTCGTCGCTCCTTCCGATCTGACGGAGGACCATACTACGCGCCGCGAACTACGTGCCACGTAGTAAGCGATGCTCATCATCGCGACACCCGCCGTAATTTGACGATCAGCCAGCTCAGACGACCTCGCAGGAGCGTCGGGCGAGAGCGAGGACGATCCGGTCGTCGAAGATCACCCAGCGCCGGCGCCCTGGTCGCCGGGGGTGGAACGGCTTCACGGAGACGGGCTCGGACCGGCCGTCACTCGGTGGTCACGACGATGGTCGCGCCCGAGTCGTCGTCCACGACGCGGCGGCCGGCCAGCGGGCTCCGGAGCGTCACCGAGAGATCCGGCGCCGAGCAGAACTGGCCCGGCTCGTGGTGCGCCCGGTAGTAGGTCACCGTCACCTGACTACGGGTCTCCTTCGCCTTGAGCGAGCTGCCGCAGCTGATCCTGGCGTGCAGGCGGTGCCCGACCGGGTCGTAGAGGAGCGGGCTGCCCAGCGGCTCCTCGTGCGGACCGCGACTGACGCTGGAGCCGACGATCGTGGCGATGGCGGCGAAGAGCCCGGCGACGAACACGGCGACGGCGACCCGTTCGAAAGGCTTCATGCCGCTTGGACGCGACAGCGCGCCGACGGTTCCCGGGCCGCCCCACCCGCCCGTGGGACACGGCCGAGCGGGGGAAGCCCGGTCACACCGTTTCCCGCCGGCGGCGCGTATGCGCACCCGCGGCCGGTCGACGGCCCTACCGTGCGGCCATGGCCCCAACGCTCACCGCCGCCGCCTGGCAGGGAGTCCTCGCACCCCTCGGCCACCGCGCCACGACGCCGGAGCGGCCGATGATCGCGCCCGTCCCGATCAGCCGGCCGCTCACGCGCTCCACCATGCCCCTGCCCCTCGCCCTCCCGGACGGCCGCGTGATCGGCACCGTCGAGGAACTGTGGCTCGCCAGCCGCGCCCTCATGGGGCGCGGCATCGTCCTCGACTCCGGCTGCGCCCGGGGTCTGGCCGACGGCGGCCTGCCGGTCGACGTCGCCTTCGACCACTGCCGCGAGGTCCTGCGCTACGGCCGCCGCCCGTTCTGCTGGGCGCGGGAGTGGCTCGGCATGCGTCCCGCGGGGCGCGACATCGCGGACTGGTCCGTCCACTCCGTCACCGTCGTGGTGCGGGCGGGGTTCTCGACCCCCCCGCTGTTGCCGAAACCCGTCGCCCGCGTTGAGTGTAGAGAGCGGGCGCCCCGTGGCCGGGCGGAGCGGCTCAGGCCTTCTTCACCACGCTGGACTTGAGCTGCATCGCGCCGAAGCCCTCGATGCGGCAGTCGATGTCGTGGCCGTCGACGCCGTCGACGAGGCGGATGTTGCGGACCTTGGTGCCCGCCTTGATGCCGGAGACGCTGCCCTTGACCTTGAGGGCCTTGACGACGGTCACGGTGTCGCGCGCGGCCCGCACGTTGCCGTCCCCGGCGGTGATCACGCGCGCCCCCGGCGCCGCGGCCCGCCCCCCCCGGGGGCCCG
>NZ_JBHWGD010000131.1:11713-14166 GCF_042733235.1 Kitasatospora sp. NPDC059722 | reverse complement strand
CCACATTTCTGTGCTAATTAACATGAACCACGGGAACTGTCAATAAATAAAATATCCTCCCGGAAAAGGGAGGACTATTCTTTAGGCGATATATTAAAGTGTTTTAAATATACAAGAATTTCGTAAACATCCATATTGTTGTACTTCTTATCTATCCAATCCTTTAAAAAGTGTTCAATATGCTTGTATTTCGTATCTAATTTCATATTAATAATATCTAATATTTCTAGATTTGGCATAAATTATTCATCTCCTTTAATGGAGAGAGTATATACACACTTATTTTAGTTTGTCAATAATAACCTGTTATAAACATTTATACTCAGTGCGAACATAAGAGATAGGACATTTCTATCCCTGATACCCAGTTATTTCATATATAATAGGACTTTACATTCAGGAACATGTGTTCTATTATTGGTACAGAAATATTTTCTTCTCCTACCAATATGTCGCATAATGTCGAATCCTTCCTGAAAAAATTCTGAAGAAATTTGTAAAAAGGGGTAGACATGATATATCCCTTGATGGTAAGATAAGGTCATCAAAGGGAACATAAAGGAATCTGAAGCCCTTTAAAGGAAGTGATACATATGTAGAGGGAGGTACGCTTTTTGTCTAGTGAAGAGGTTTTAACAGTTAAACAGGTAGCCGAGATATTAAAAATATCTGAAAAAACGGCTCGCAAAATGCTGAACAACGGAGAAATTAAAGGTTTCAAAGTCGGTCGAGAATGGCGCGTGTCAGCTGAAAAATTCAATGAATACTTAAAACAAAATTAATTCTTTGGGGGAATTTTAAAATGACAAACACTATTAAAAACACTGAAAACACTACTGACGTATTGGCAACTGAGGACATTGCAACAGCATCACCAAGTATTTTTGAACAAGGTACACAACAAATGTTTTCAACTATCCAGGCAACGGACAGAAAGAGCAGCATCAAACTTTACAACGCGGTAAGCAACGCTGAACACTCTCTATCAGACCATATCGGAGAAGTAATTGAAATTACAGACATGGTCGCCCATGCGGTTGAATTAGAGGATGAAGTCACGAAAGAGACAATTCAGGCAATGCGCGTTGTTCTTTTAACAGCAGACGGACAAGGCTATCACAGTGTATCTCAGGGCGTAGCAAGCTCCCTACAACGTATCATTGGGATTGTAGGGCAAGGTCCTTGGACGGACGAGCCATTAAAAGTTGTTCCAAAAGAAGTTAAAACCCGCCGCGGCTTTAAAACATTGACACTTGCGCTTGTGGACTAATTAAATAGTCGCTCCGATCGGGGCGGCTTTTCTTATATTAAATTACTATATACGGAGGTTGCTAGACTTGGATAAAAACGTAATGATTTTCGACAACGGAGAACGCCGCACAGAGATTAAAGAGGATAGAGTGGAGAATATGTATTGTTTCGCTCAAAAGCTTGATGACGATACACAACAGATTATTAGTTTCACTCGTTCAGAAATGCTTGCAATAGTCTCCTATTTTCATGCTGAAGCACAAGACGAACTGTCACGCGGTTCTGTTCGCTATATTCCGACACAAAAAGCAGAAGCCATTTAAATATTAAATTGACAGGGAAATTCGTTTCCCTGTGACTTTTGTGTTTAAAGGGGGTGTCACTGATTGGGAAGAAAAGGCGGCTGAAGAAGAAACATCAGAAAAAACAAAATATAGCTTCCTTGAAAAAAGTCGGAATTACTGACAAAAAGGTTATAAAGGAATTAAAAAATAAACCTGCCACAGTAAATAAAATTGTTAAGAAAAAGAGTCGTAGTTTAATTGCAAATGAACGATCTGAATTAATTAAACGGTTAGGATTTAAAGTCTCCGAACATTCCGCAAAAAGGTATTGGAGCGAATCACGATTTAATGAATGGTATAACAAAGAATTAAATAAGCGGGCGAAGGCTGAAGAAAGAAAAAGAAAAGCGGCTGAAAGAAAAGCCCGACAAGCTACTGAACCCTATTTAATGATTTACTGGAAAGAAAAAACCGACACAATGATGGATGCAAATGTGATAGAGGACTTAAAACGGTCTTACAGACATGTGAGCGTTGATTATCTTATCGAATCTATAAGAGGTTTTTTAGGTGCTAAACTTCCCGCTGAAATAGGAACAATAAGTATGCATGTTGTCCCCAATAATAAAAGGAAACAGCATAAAGCATTTATGAGAAATTTTGATTCTCTTAGACTGGCTGATATGAATTCATGGATTTTGCTATATGAAGGAAAAGCCGATTTAAGGAGATATAAAGATTTATTAATTGCAATAAATGCAGGCATGAGGGTTTTATATGACAATGAAGAAAAGGCTCAATTTATTGGGGATTTAATTCAGAAATATCTCCCGCAAGTAAATATCAAAACGGCGAAACGTTTATCTTATGATTTACGATTGATATGTGGATTTTAAATTTTTAATTAAAAATAGAATA
>NZ_JBHWGD010000131.1:10360-11703 GCF_042733235.1 Kitasatospora sp. NPDC059722 | reverse complement strand
ACCCCACGTTTCACGCCGCATACTGCATACTCGATAGCCTTGAGTCGCGGGGGCTCGTCGATGTGTATAAGAGACCGGATCTCCCGCACGGACAGATCACAACGTCGACACGTGTAGCGAAGGATTTACGATGGAGAGGTGGATTTTAAATGAGTAAGGAAAAAGAGAATAAAGAAAAAAGCGCAAGTAAACCCGTTAAGATACTTACGCTTGATACTGAGACGCGAGGACTTTTTGGGGAAGTCTTCCGCGTCGGATTATATGACGGTAGTAGATACCGTGCGACAAACACTTTTAAAAACCTGAAAACGGTTCTCTCACAGTATACCACAAAATACGATTGTCATGTATTTATTCATAATCTAGATTTCGACATTTCAAAAATCGCAAAGGACATTTTACCTGAAGCGGATTTAAAAAATTCGATTTTTATTAATAATGTCGTTACGGTATTTAAAACAGGTCTTAATGAATCCCAAATAACTGAAGAAAATGAAATTATTTCGCAACCTATTACATTTCATGATTCCAGCAAGCTTGTAATGGGTTCATTAAAAAAGATATGTGAGGATTTTAATATTTCGCAAGAAAAAGCAAAAATAGATTTAAAAGACCATATTTTGAAATTGGGATGGGCGCTTGACGCTGACGGAAACCCCACAAATGACCCGGGTAAATATGATGACCGGGAATCCCAAGGGAATTATTTTATGAAGGTCGATCCGTATGAACCTGAATTAAATGAATATTTACGGTTGGACTGTGTGGCATTATATGAAATTGTTACAATGCTTATTGAAATATCCGGCTTGCCGATTCATGAATTTTTAAAATGTCCTACTACCGCAAGTCTTGCAATGAAAGTATATCAAATGAATTATCCTGAAGATTATGAAAAGGCTATTTCCACGAATTACGGTTATAGCAAATGGGGCGAGTTTACAGAGGATTTTATACGCAAGGCATATTATGGTGGACGTACAGAAGTATTTCAAAGTGAATTAAATGGCGGCTTTCATTATGATGTAAATTCATTATATCCGTACGTTATGAAAGTGAACCCAATACCTATAGGGAAACCGCGTCACCATAAAGGAGACAAAGCCCGAAACGTATTTAAATATTGGTACAGCTATAGACAGGGCGGCGGTTTTTTAGAATGTGATATTCACATACCGACTACTTTACATATACCGCCTCTACCTCACAGAATGTACAAAAAATTATGTTTCCCGGTCGGTAACCTTTCAGGGATATGGACGTTTTTAAAAATAGTAATTGGGTTTGAAAATGGGTCTAAAAAAAAAAAAAATAATCAAATTATTTATTTTTAAAAAAACGAG